>VFKQ01000148.1 GCA_009885445.1 Anaerolineaceae bacterium
TCGTGATGGGCGATGACGTGCATCTCGTCGCGGGAGGAACTATGGACAGCGACTCGTCCGCTGGGAGGACTCTGCACGTGGACGGAGGAGAGCGAGAAAAAATTTGTCGCCGCGTCCACGCGTGTCAGCGGCGGCAGTATCAGCGCCTCGGTGACGAAGGCACCGTCCTCGGTCTGGCCGCCGAGTTCGACGGTGAGCGGCGCGTCCGCTTCGGATTTGAGCGAAACCCGCCCGAGCGGACTCCACGTCTGCGGGTTGGCCCAAGTCTTCGGCATGGCGTGAATCAAGTAGATGGGCTGACCGGCGGCGAGGGCTTTTTGCACGTCGCGCATCGCGGAGGCTGTTAGCGCGGTGAGAAATGCGAAGAGATAAATGTCGTCCTCGCGATGACCGTCTGCGGCGTGTTGGTCGAGCGGGACGAGCGCGGGAGCGCCGAGAAGCCGCTCAGGGCGCGAATGGAGTTCGGCGATCTGGTCGCGATACGTAATGAGGAAGGACTTCAGGTCACAGCGATGGCCGCCGAGGGCGATGTCGTAGCGGTCGGGGTCGGTGAAGGGCGTGGCGCCTTTCACGTCGAAGGGAATTTCAATTTGCGCGAGGTGACGGCGCAGGGCCAGCTCCACGGCCACGCCCGCCACGATGCGCCGCAGACGATTCTCCGCCGAGCCGCCCATGCGGTCATAGGTGTGCGGAAGCGAGCGCACCGCGTAAGCGATGCCGCCCTCAACGAGGTCGCGGTTGAATGGGAGGTGGAGGAGGTCGGTTACGGTTAACAAGGTAATTGAGGGGAGAGAAGAGAGAAGAGGATTAGAGAATTGGAAATTAGAGACTGCGGTGGTCGAGCGATGTCCTGAGCTTGTCGAAGGGTAGGCGTACTCGCCGTATCGAGACCAGAGAATTAGAGACTAGAGAATTAGAGAATTGGCCGTAGATTATTTTGGTTTGCTGGAAAAACAAAATAATATGAACGCCATAGATAGAAAAAGGGAGGCGGCAACTATTCCTGTTCCAAGCGAACCGCCGGACATTGCGAAAAGTAATGTTCCAACTACTAACGCGCCGAAAGCGATTACAAAGATCCACATGATTATGGATGACTTGCTCTCTTTTGGATATATCTTTTTGTATTTCCAATCGGGTTGATACTTTGCGGATGGGCGTCCGCGTTCGTCAAGCGGATGGTCAGCCTCCCACTTTAATTGCGCGAGATAGTCTTCGGCCATGGAATGCTTGTCTTTTTTGGGCATTATTCCTCCTCTTCTTTCTCTCGAATATAGCGCGGATCAAGATCGTTGAACTAGGCCCGATTTACAGACTTGAATGGATTGACAATTTGCAGACTCTTGCGGATGCTTAACCCATCCTGCATATCTTCCGAGTAAATAATCTCCGCCCCCGCGAGCACGGCTGCGGAAACGATGAGGCTGTCCCAATACGAAAGTGAATATTCCCTGCGCAATTCAGATGCCTTAAGCAGGGCTTCCTGTTGCAAGTCCATAACAACGTATTTTCTGTAGAAAGTCTCAATGAGCTCAGCGATCCGCGCCTCCGGAAAGCGCGCCTTCCGGATCAAGTTGACGCAGACTTCGTTGATGACCTGAACGCTGATCACAGGCTGGCACGCGGCGATGACTGCCCGAGCCAAGCCCGCCTTTCTTGAATCGTCTTCCGTGAAAGCATACAACCAGATATTCGAGTCAATAAAGCGCGGCTCACTTTCTGGCATTCGCTTCTTCCCGCGTCAGGGGCTTGAATCCCTTGATATTCAGGGGGTGCGCCATCAATTCGTCAATGATGTCCAAACCCTCTTTCTTTTCCTCGTAAGGAATCAGTATCACCCGGACGTTTTCGTTGACTTTGTCTTTGTATTTTGCAGGAATCGCGATTACGCCGTTCTTGATTTTGGTCTTGAATTGCACTGTTTCCATATTGCACCTCAACTTGAATTATACAACTTTACGAGAGCCATCACTCATTCCTAAACTGCAAACAATAATGATGAAAGGTATTACTCACCCACGCGGAGCCGAGTCCGTACGGCGCGAGGGGTTGGTTGTCTTGCATCCAGATTTTTTCGTCTTTCAGAGTGTATGTCTTGCCGAGTTCGCGGGCCAAGTCCCGGGCGAGGCGGTCACTGACAACTCTTCTTGAAATTTTTCCCGGGACCATGCTATGCCTCCTGCAAGATCATTGTCATGCGCTGGCGTTCCAACTCCGCCAAATCCCCTGCACGGCGGAGAATAAACAAGTCGTATTCATCCATAAGGTAGGAATCCTGCGCGTACACACGCTCACCGCGAATGATGTTTGCGGCAAGGAATGCGTCTACTTCCTGCAAGATGAACAAATCAATAGCGGGGATGCCAAAAAGATTTTCCAAATCAAGCGTCAGGCTAACTTTGTTTTCAATTGAAAATGGATGATTGGTTAAAACCCCGATATCCAAACCACTTTGAGACGGAGTAAGTTGATATTGGTCATCTTGTATTGCATGGAGCATATCCGCACTTCGACCGCCAAAGACATACAATGCTTTGACTTGGTATTTTTTGCAGAGCAGTACAAGCTTGTCTAATCCGGCGTTCATACAATTACTATACCCTGCGAATTCTGCTGCATTGACTGCAGCGCCGCAAACGTGGACTGGGTGACACTTTCAGGGCAGATAATATTCATCTTTTATACTCTGAATCAAATCCCCGGGCGTGCCGATGGTGAATGAGAGATTGATTTGTTTCTTCGCTTTTAAGAAATGTTCCTTGTCGTGAGTAACAAACCAATCCGGTTCGGCGCGAATGGCTTCGGCCAATACGCGCGCGTCTGGCATATAAGCGACCATACTTTGCGCAAGTTCAAGATGTTTTGGTCTGGATGCGGCGCATGTTTCCACCTGTCCCATATCCAGCAGTTGCGCAAGCAAGGGCAGAGAGGCGGGGACTTTGCGACGAACTACTTCGTCGGCTTCTTGTAAGACAGTTGGCCCGACAATTAATTCCAATATCCCAGCCTCTGCTAAATTGAATAATCGGCGTGCCCCGCCGCTTTGAGAAAGCACAGCGACGAAAATCACGCTGGTATCCAAAAAGACCTTAATGTTTTTTCGTGGCATACTCGGCGCGCACTTCACGGAGTGTGGTCAACATCGATTCGAGAGTCTCACCCGAGTCCTTCCATCCTTTTGCCAATTTGTCGGCAACGCCGTCTACCCGCGAACGGCGCGGACTCATGACAACCACGCCGTCGCCCAAGTCAATCAGGGTCAGCATGTCGCCTTCATTGATTTGGCTTTGGTCGCGCAATTCTTTGGGTAAGGTGATTAACCCGCGCCGCACAACCTGCACTTTGAAAGTGGTGTTCATTTTTGCTCCTGTCTGTACATCTGATTTTCAGTATATCAGATTTTCTGCCGGATTCAGATGCAGGACTGCGCTTCCCCGTTTTTGCGGACCGACTCCACCGCCGCAAACGTGGACTTTGTCACGCCGATCAAATGCTCGTACGCAATCGGCGCGGGTCCGCCCTCGCGGATGGATTTGGCGAAGGCGGCCATTTCGTTTTTCCAGCCTTTATCTTGCGCGCCGCCCTTCGAGAACCTCAAGACACCGCTTTCCACTTTCTTCTTGCCATCTTTCACCGTCGTCAGCGAAACGTAATCATCCAGCACCGCCACCATGCCGCCGCAAAAAACTTCGACGCGCTCTTTGGGCAGCGACTTGTCGCCGTTGGCGAAATAGTCCACCACGCCGATGGAGCCGTCGGGGAAAGTGAAGGTCATGCTGACATTGTCCTCGCGATATTTTCCGCCATCGGGCAACGCGCGCGCCGACACGCTGATAGCGGGTTCGCCGACGAGGAAGGTAATCAAGTCTACGAAGTGACAGGCTTCGCCGATGATGCGTCCGCCGCCGAGGAGCGGGTCTTGAGTCCAATGGTTGAGGGGCAGATGGCCGGCGTTGATGCGGTAGTGGATATATTTTGGTTCATTGAGATTCGAGATTAGAGAATTAAGAGAATTGGCAAGCGGCGAGAAGCGGCGATTAAATCCAGTCATCAGTAAACAGCTTTCAGTTTTCAGTAACTGCTTACGGATGACTGATAACTGATCACTGTTGATCGCCAGTGGTTTTTCGACAAACACATGCTTGCCCGCTTTGAGCGCTTTCACCACCAAGTCCGCATGTGAGTCGTGTCGGGTGAGGATGGCGATGGCGTTGATGTTTTTATCATTGATGATTTCATCTTCGGAGGAAGTGGCATATTGAAAGCCGAATTTCTTGCCCGAGTGTTGCGCGTGTAAACCACCCGATGAAGCAATTCCAACGAGTTCGAAATCTTTATTGCTCTTGATTATCGGAAGAAGCGTTGCGTTGGCGTAAAGCCCTGCGCCGAGAACGCCGAGTTTGATAGCGCCGTCGAAGGTCGAACGTCGAAGGTCAAACTCAATCCTTCTTTCTTCTTTCTTCTTTCCTTCGGGATAGGTCAACAACACGCCAAGAAAAACTTCCTTCTTTTTTCCAGTGATAACTTCGTAAGCCTTCACGCCATGCTCAATCGAAAAACGATGCGTGACCAGACTTTCGACTTTCAACTTTCGACTCGCCAGCAAATCCACCACGGCTTGGAAGTTGCGCCCCTCCGTCCAGCGGATGTAGCCGAGGGGATAGTCCACGCCGTTTTCTTCGTAGGTCGAGTCGTAGCGGCCCGGGCCGTAGGAGCGCGAGTTGATGAAGGCAATTTCTTTTTCGTAATAAACTTTGCGCGGAATATTCAGTCCCACCGCGCCCGTGGCGACGACGCGCGCGCGGTCGCGGGCGATGACTCCGCCGAGTTCGACGGGGTCGTTGGACGGAGTGTCCGCGCAGATGAGGACGACGTCGAAGCCGAGGTGGTTTGTAAACGCCCCAGCGGTGGACTCGGCTTGGGAGCGCGTGACCGCTTCAAGCCCGAGCGAGGAGGCGAGGGCGACGCGGCGCGGGTCGAGGTCAATGCCGAGGACGTTGCATCCCGCCGCAGACGCAATTTGAATCGTCAATAATCCTAAAAGACCCAAACCGATGACGGCCACATTCTCGCCAAGTTGCGGCTCAGCCAAACGAAAACCGTGCAGGGCAATCGCGCCGAGGGTGGTGAACGCGGCGGATTCAAAATCAACATTTTTTGGAAGCGGAGTTAATAAATTGCGCGGCACAATATTGTATTCAGCGTGAACCGCGTAACCGCCGCCCGCGCAGGCCACGCGTTGACCCACTTTAAATCCCGCCATATTTTTGCCGAGCGCCACGATGGTGCCCGCGGAGGAATAGCCAAGCGCCATGGGCTGGTCGAGGCGATTGAAGGCGGCTTGCGCTGTGTTGAGCAGGCCCTCGCGTTTTGCTTTTTCAATGACCTGCTTCACCAGGTCGGGCCGCGAGCGCGCCTTGCCGACGAGACTCTTTTCGGCGAACTCCACGACCATGCGCTCCGTGCCAGCCGAAACGAGCGACGCAGAAATTTTGACGAGGGCCTGCCCCTCACGCGGAGTCGGCACGGGCACGTCTTCAATAATGGTCTTACCATCGCGAATATTTTGCAACAACTGCTTCATACTATTCTCTACTCTCTACTCTCTTCTCTCTGTTCTCTATTCCCTTGACTCAAAAACTCATCCATCAGCCCATGAAAATGATGCACGCCGTTTTCGCGCTTCACGGAGTAACGGCCTTGTTTGTAAATGCCGGTCAATAAATTTCTGTGCACATCTTCGCAAAGTTGAATATCTTCTTTTTGCACGGTGTCGCTGAAGGCGATGCCGTCTTGCAAATTATTCCACGCTTCGGGCGTGCCCGGGTCGGCGTAGTACCACTCGAAGATAGTCAGCGTTTTATCGTGGCTGAGCGGGACGATGATGTTGATCTGCACGTTGCCCGGATAAATATTGACCATGAAATTCGGGAAGAGCCAATAATAAAAAGCGCGCTCGTCACCTTTGAGTTCGCTGAACACGCGGCCCACCGCATCTTCTGTGCGCACGGGGCGGATGGGCGCGTGTTGCGAAGAATAATATCGAAACGTGTCTACGCGGTATTGGTCGTAGTCAATTTCTTTGAACAAGCCTGGGTGCGCAATGGGAATGTGATAGCCCTCCAAATAATTGTCGATATAAATTTTCCAATTTGCATTGACCACATAATCGCGCCGTTCCACTTTGCGCATTTCGCCAAAGTTGAAATCGGCTGTTTCTGCGGGAATTTTGCCGAGCACTTCATTAAGCGGCGGGGCGTTGCCATCAAAGTTGACGAAGACGAACATGCCCCACGTGTCCACGCGAATCGGAATCAGCCCGAAATCGTCCTTGCTGAAATTTTCAACGCCATCGAACTCGGGCGCGTTACGCAATTTTCCGTCCAAGCCATAAAGCCAGCCGTGATATTGACATTGAAGCGACTTGCGATTCCCACAGCCTCGCGCGACGACTCCGCCACGATGACGGCAGACGTTGTGAAAAGCGCGGATCGTCCCGCCCTGATCGCGGGTTAGCACGACCGGGACGCCGACCACGTCCACGGCGGCGAAATTGCCGGGCAGGCGCAGCAGGTCCAGCGAGGCGGCGTACTGCCACGTGGCTCGGAAGACGGCAACCCGCTCCAAGCGGAGCATGAGCGGGTCGGTGTACCAGCCTGCGGGGGGCGTGAGCGCCGTCGCCAGATTTGGGTCGAGTCGGAAGATGCTGTCCATGTTTGTTATGCTTTTATCAGTTTTTCAAAAGAGTATACCTTAAGGTCACATGCTATAATTTCGCGGTAATCGTTGTGAGAATGTCGATTGTGTGGGCTTCGTGTGATTTTTACCACGGAGCGCACTGAGACCACAGAGATTTACTTCTTGTTTATTCTCCGTGAACTCTCCCGTAAGAGCATCGGGACAATGTGTGATCTCAGTGGTAAAAAAAAATTAAGGAGTACCTCGTGGCCGACCCCCGTGTAGAAAAATTCGCAAAAGTGCTCGTTCAATATTGCACCCGCATTCAGGCGGGTGACCGTGTGCTCATCGAAGCCACCACAGCCGCCGAGCCGTTGGTGCGCGAGATTTATTTAAAAGTGTTGGAGGCGGGCGGGCATCCCGTGCCGCTCCTGCAACTGCCCGACATGTTCTACCCCCAGCACGAAGACCTGTTGACTCTGCGCGGTAATGATGCGCAACTCGATTTTGTGCCGCCTCTTCAAAAACTGGCTTACGACCAATTCGAGAGTCGCATCCGCATTCACTCCACGCTCAACACGCGCTCACAGACTTCGATTGATCCCTCGCGCGCACAACGTCGCGGACGCGCGACGGGCATCATCACCGAGACGCAAATGCGTCGCGGCGGCGAAGGCTCGCTCAAGTGGGTGACGACTTTGTATCCAACGACGGCTTATGCACAAGACGCCGAAATGACTTTCGACCAATACGAAGATTTTGTCTTCAACGCCTGCCACGTCCACGAAGATGACCCGGTGGCATTTTGGAAAAGCGTTGAAACCGAACAGGCCAAAGCCGTGAAGTGGATGGACGGCAAGAGTCAAGTGGTGTTGCGCGGCCCAAACGTGGACCTGTCGCTTTCCGTTAAAGGCCGCAAGTTCCTCAACTCGTGCGGCACACACAACATGCCCGACGGCGAAATTTACACCGGCCCAATCGAAGACTCGGTCAATGGATGGGTGCGCTTCACTTATCCAGCCATCTACGGCGGCGTTGCAGTTGAGGGCGCAGAATTAACTTTCAGCAACGGCAAAGTCACACAAGCCTCGGCCACCAAGAATCAAGATTATCTTTTGAAGATGCTCGAAACCGACGCGGGCGCGCGCTACCTCGGCGAGTTCGCCATCGGCACCAACTTCGACATCAACAAATTCACCGGCCAGATTCTCTTCGACGAAAAAATCGGCGGCTCCTTCCACATGGCCCTCGGCGCGGGCTACCCCGAAACGGGCGCCAAAAACAAAAGCGCCATCCACTGGGACTTCATCTGCGACATGCGCAAAGATTCCGAAATCCTGGTCGACGGGCAGACGTTTTACAAGAATGGGAAGTTTGTGTTCAAATAGGAAATGGTTTTCAATTAATAATCGTAGGGCCGCAGCATTGCTGCGGCCCTACGTATTTAATACATCCCCACGCTCGCATCAATCTTCTTGGCGTACGCATCAATCCCTCCGCGCACGTTAACGACATTCGTCCAGCCGTTTTGGATTAACCACGCCGTGACCTGTGCACTGCGACTTCCGTGATGACAGATGACGCACACGCTTCGCTCCGCGCTTTGAGCGGGTTCGGGCAACGCGGACGTTCCGCCCGCCGCGAGTCCACTCAGCGGCGCGTGGACGAGTCGCGGGTCGTCTATGTGCGCGCGCAGTAACTCGTCCGCTTCGCGCACATCCAATAGGATGAAGTCTTCGTCTGATTTAAGTTTTGCGGCCAGCGCGGCCACGTCAATTTCGGGGAAAGGTTTGGAAGACATTTTGCCTCGCAGGTTGGGAGAGTGTGGGAATGATACCGCGAACCAGGTCGCAGCGGCTTTTGAATTTAAACCGACGTCTGGGAAGCGCGGTGATTAAATACTTTTGTACACGGACGCTGTGCGCACGGAAAAACACGGATTTTTTTACTGCTTTTTCAGTGCGAATCTGCCAAATCTGTGTTGTCGCGTGTACACGCGAAGCGCACAGCAACTTTCCATGAACCATTTAAACAATAGAGCCTGACATTAAATAGTGTCAGGCTCTACATTTTGGTGACTCCGGGGGGATTCGAACCCTCAACCAATTGCTTAAGAGGCAACTGCTCTGCCATTGAGCTACGGAGCCGTTTTGCCACGGCTGGCGGGCGAGCGGTATTATATACCGTAAAGGAAATTTGCGTCAATGCGATTGCCAGATTCTCGTTTTGTGCCGATGCCAATTCATTTAAACACAAAGGACACAACGGGCACAAAGGGAAAGATGTGCAAAATAATAAAGCCTTCCGACTTAGTGTACTTCGCCCCACAGGGGGGCTTTGCTCTGCCCTTCGTGTTAAAGCTTGAACGAAAATGGAATAGAATCCAGCCACGCTTCAACTACGAAAGGACTCTTCATGAAATCACCCAGACTCCTCCACGCTTGCCTCGCTTTGCTGATTACTTCAATGGCTTGTTCGTTGCAAGTTGCGCCCGCGGCCACGCCGACCGCCCGACCTTCTCAGACGCCCATTGCCTCGCTTACGCCGCTTCCCAGCTTCACGCCGATTCCGGTCACGTTGACTGCAACCGTGACGCCGACTCAAACTGTCCCTGCGTTTACCACGCCTGTGATTCCGGGCGCGCCGTCGGGGCCGTATGCTGTTGTGCTCGTCGAGGCAGGCGACGTGCTCAACATCCGCTCGGGGCCGGGGGCTGGGAATCCTGTCGTTGGCTCGTTCCCGCCGTCGGCGCGGGATGTGGCGCGGACGGGGCCGTCGTTCATCGTGGCAGATGGAGGTCTGTGGGTCGAAGTCCAAATCCCAAATGGCGGACGCGGCTGGGTCAATTCAAAATATCTGACGGAGTACGTGGCCCCGTCCACTTTTTGCGCGGACTCACGTGTGACGACTTTCCTCTCCGAATTTCGCATCGCCATCCTGACTTCGGACGGGGAAGCGCTTTCAGAGATGGTCAGCCCGGCGCACGGCATGGACGTGTGGATGTGGAACAGCGGCAACGCGATTAACTATGACGCCGAGCACGCGCGCTTTATGTTTGAAAGTACCTTCGTGCATAATTGGGGCGCGCATCCCGCCAGCGGACAGGATACGAAAGGCTCATTTCACGAAGTGGTTTTGCCCGAGTTGGTGGAGGCGTTTAACACCAGTTTTGAATCGCGTTGCAACGACGCGGTTGTGTCCAGTTATGGTGAGCCGTGGCCGGCGCGTTATGCAAACGTGAATTTTTATCAAATTGTTCACGCGGGCACGCCGGGCGTGGAGTTGGATTGGATCGTCTGGCTCGTTGGCGTGGAGAACGTGGGCGGCAGGCCGTATCTGTTTTCGTTGATTCATTTTATTTGGACGCCGTAATCAGTAGGGGCGCAGCAATGCTGCGCCCCTACAACGTAAACAAAACGCGCCGTCTGCATGGAGACGGCGCGTTATTTTTAATCGCGGCGAAAATTATTTTTCCGCACCCACGCGCAAGCGGGTTCCGCAGGTGCGACAGAAGCGGTCAGCGGCGTGGGCGCGCGCGCCGCATTGATGACAGTAAACCGGCTCGGCGTTGGAGTTTTCAGCGGGCGCATGTTGCTTGCGCGCCCGTTGGGGTTTGGATCCGCCGCGCATGTAAATATAATATCCACCGGCCAACAGCAATAAGGCCGTTGCGGCGACCAATACCCATAGGTAGGTTTTGAATGAAGTGCGACCAGTGGTGTTATCGTTGAGCGGGGCAGAGGCTTCGACCGGCACGAACGAGATGCTCAATGCGTCAGAGTCTTTTTGATATTGCACATTCAGGCTGAAGGCTTTGCCAGTTGAGAGCGCGCCGAACGCGCCTTCATGATAGGTCATTCCGTTCGTCAGGCTGGTCACGTTGCCCAGCACGGGGTTCGTGATGACCTTGCTGGCATCGAAGGGCTGTTGCAGTTTTATTTGAAAATCATTGACGGCGTAATCACCCGGCCAGTGATATTGAAATTCGCGCGCCTTGCCAGTGCGCGTTAAAGCTGGGTCGTAATATTCAAGTTGAATGGCCGCGCCGCTGGCTTCGATGACCACGGCCACCCACTCGCCCTGTGGTTCGAGCGAATATTGCACGCCCGCATCCGTCACCGTTTCGGGCGTCGCGCCCACGGCCACCACGTGCGGCGATTGCGCCGCGGCGGGAATGCGCAATCTCAACGTAGCGGGCAGGCGCGTGTCTGGCGACAGGTTGATGTAATAGATGACCAGCACACTGGGCTTGTCGTATTCAGGCCAGATCTGCACTTCCACTGAGCTCATGCGAATCAGCGATTGCGCATGGGCGGGTTGAAATGCAAACAGCGTGGCAATTAATAAAATCATCGAAATGGTGCGACGCACGGCAGTCCTCCTCACATAAAATTTCTGCGCAAATCTTACCATGAAGTAGGGACGCAGCATTGCTGCGTCCCTACTTCGTTTCGTTTTATATTTCCAGCGCGCGCACCAATTCCCAACATGCGTGATTGATCAGCGTGGGCACATTAAATTTTTCACCAGCCCGCGCCACCGCGCCGCAGATTGCGTCGATCTCGGTTTGCGCGCCACGCTCCACGTCCTGCAACATCGACGAGCGATTGGCCGCAGTTTTTTGGGCCACGTTTTCAGCCGCCGCCACAGGGTCGTCAAACGGCAATTTGATTCCCTGCGCGTTTGCAACCGCCGCCACTTCCTGCGCGAGAAGCTTCATTAGATGAAGAGATGAAGGATTTTCAAGCAACTTCCCGTTGGGGACTCGCAACAACGCCGTCAGCGGATTTATCGCCGCATTGACGACCAGCTTGCCCCAAACGAGCGACTGCGCGTCCGCTACAATCCGCACCGTGAAGCGGGCGCCTGCCAAAGCGGCCTCTACCTCGCTGATGCGCGCGTGCGCCTGCAAAGAAATTATCCCTTCGCCGCCGGCGCGCGCCAGCCCGGGCGCGATGAGACTCGCGCCGGTCGTCGTCACGCCGAGGGCCACACGTTCACGCCCCAATGTTGCGGCGAGAATCTCGTCGTTGCCGAGTCCGTTTTGGAGGGTGATGGCCACGCCATCTTCGGCGAGGCACTCTTTGAGTTGACTCGCGGCGCGCTCTGTCTGCCAGGCCTTCACGAGCACGAGGGCGATTCTCGTGGCCCGACCCGCTTCGGGCGCGTGGAGGCTGCGCACGGGTGCGTGGATTTCGTCGCCGCTGGATTCGATCAGGCGCGCTCCGTCTCGTTCGAGCGCATTCAGTCCTGCATCCCATGTGCCGAGCATGCTGATCTCATGCCCGCGTGCGCCGAGACGCGCCGCAAATAAAGTTGCCAGGGCGCCAGTGCCGAGGATGAAGAAGGGTGGGGGATTCATTTTTTAACACAAAGGACACGAAGTACACAAAGTAAAAAATACTTTGGTTGAATCCCTTCGTGACCTTTGTGTCCTTTGTGGTGAATGTTTTTTATGAACTAGCCACACGCAGGAAGGCCTGCCATTCCTCGTCGGTGGTTTCGACGGAATGCTCAACGCCTGGGAATTGGCGCGCTTGCACTTCGCTGAGGTATTCGCCGAAGGCGCGTTTCATTTCGCCGTGGAAGTCGGCATATTTTTTGACGAACTTTGGAGTGAAGCGCTCGAAGAGACCGAGCAGGTCGTGGGTGACGAGGACTTGTCCGTCGCAAGCGAGGCCTGCGCCGATGCCGATGCTGGGGATGGAAATTTTTTGCGAGATAAATTCTGCCAGCCGCGCGGGGACTGCCTCGAGCACGATGCTGAAGCATCCGGCTTCTTCGAGCAGGAGCGCGTCTTCGAGCAGGCGTTTGGCGGCGGAGGCAGACTTGCCCTGTGTGCGGAATCCGCCGAGCTGATTCACGGATTGCGGCGTGAGGCCGAGGTGGCCCATGACGGGGATGCCCGCCGCGACGATGGCGCGGACGGCGTCGACGCGTTCGCGTCCGCCCTCGAGTTTGACGGCTTCCATGCCGCCCTCTTGCAGGAAGCGGCCGGCGTTGCGCACGGCCTGCTCAACTGAAACTTGATACGACATGAAGGGCATGTCGCCGATGCGCAACGCGGATTTGGCTCCGCGCGCCACAGCGCGGCAGTGGTGGAGCATTTCTTCCATGGTGACGGGCAGGGTGTTTTCGTAGCCGAGCACGACCATGCCGAGTGAGTCGCCGACGAGAATCGAATCGACTCCGGCCATGTCCATCGCGAGGGCGGTGGGATAGTCGTAGGCGGTGAGCATGCTGATCGGTTCGCCGTGTTCCTTCTTTTGACGGAACGTGAGCGTGGTCACTTTTTTGCGTTGCGAGACGGGAGCAGAGACAGAAACTGTAGACATGGGTACCCTCCGGAGGTAGGTAGAGTCCGCTGGCGCCGCCCCGATTTTATGCGCAGTGGTTTGGGTGAGATTTGTTGTCGTCGCGTTCGCTGAGGATACGCGCGGTGTGGGTGGGCGGTTGCCCCAAAGGGGGGCTTCGCACAAACCGCCACTACATTTGCGAAGCCGACACTTCGACAGGCTCAGTGCAACGCCTTCGTCGGCTAACGCCCAGTCCACGAAGGTGGACTTCGCAGGCGTTGGTGCGACTTAAGTCGCCCAGGCCATCATTATTCCACAAATCCAGATTTTCGCCTATAATATTTTTGTCTGAGATTGGCGTGTCGCCACAATGCTACTGGCGACACGCTTAGCGTGTCGCAGTACAAATTTAGGAGACTCTTATGCGTAGAATGTTTGGCTTTTTGATCGGAATTTTTGTCGGCGCTTTGGTCGGCTCGACGGTGGCGTTGTTGATGGCCCCCGAGTCGGGCGAGAAGATGCGCGGCATGTTGCGCGAGCGCAGTGATAACTTTGTCAGCGACGTGCGCAACGCGGCAGACAATCGGCGGATTGAATTGCAGAGTCGGCTCGAGTCGATGCGCGCGCCGAAAGAATAAGCATAGTTTGCAGAAGACAGACCTGCGCGGCGAAAGAGCACAATCGTGAAAGTACTGCGTATTTACATTGATACGTCTGTAATTGGCGGTTGTTTTGATGCCGAGTATGAAAAAGCATCTAAACAATTATGGAGTGAATTTCGAAAAGGGAAGAAAATCGCCATTGCTTCTGATTTATTGCTGCTTGAACTAGAAGAGGCCCCCGTGCGGGTTCGCCGACTATTGAATGATTTATCTGAAAATTCTATTGAATATATTTCACTTGACGAGGAATCTATTGCACTGGCCAATACCTATATTCAAGATGGCGCTGTAGCCGAGTCGAGTTTATCGGATGCCCGACATATTGCAATGGCTACCATTGCCCGCGCAGATGTTTTGGTAAGTTGGAACTTTAAGCATATTGTAAATCTCAATCGTATTCGTCGCTTCAATGCTGTGAATTTGAAGTCGGGATATCCAACTATTGAGATTCGCAGTCCAAGCGAGGTGTTAAATGAAAACTGAGATAATTGATGCGGTTGCCTTAAAGCGCGAACTGCAAAAAAAGGCGGAGCAGAAGTTGATGGTTTTATCGGAAAAACAACAACTTGATTTATTGCGGCGTAAATATGGAAGCATGCTTCATGTGACAAAAAGAAAACCGCGACGCCAATTACAGACCGCCTAACTCGAGACGGTTTTGTAAAACTCCTCCGCCCGCGCCATATTCTGCGCGTACTCGGCGCGCTTGGCGATGAGACTTCGATTGTGACCTGCGGCTTGCTTGCGCAGGTCTTTGTTTTTAATGGCATTGATAATCGCGTTTGCGAGTGCTGAAGGGTCGGCTGAGTCAACGAGCAGGCCGTTGACGCCGTCATCAATCCACTCGCGGATGGATTCTAAATCGCCGGCGACGGGGAAGCATCCGCAGGCGAGGCCTTCGAGCAGGGAGTTGGGCGTCCCGTCGTGTGCCGAGGGCGAGACGAGGATCATGGCGCGGCGATAAATTTCAGCCAGAGATGTTTGCGGAAGCGGGGCGAGCAGTTCGACGGAGTTGGCGATGCCCAACTCTTGAATCCAATTTAATGCTTCGGGTTGGCCGGCCATGCTGGCGCAGATGAAACGCGCGTTGGGAATTTTTTCGAGCACGAGCGGAACCGCGCGGAAGAATGTGTCGTTACGGATGTAGGCGCGGAAGCCGCGCGGGTTGAAGATTACCGGCACTTCGACGGGTTGCTCGGGCGGAAAAAAAATGTCGGTGCGGATGCCGCCGTTGCCGGGCGTGACGAGAGTGGGCTTGGAGGGGGCGAGTCCCCATTCGCGGGCGAGGCGGATGTCGCGTTCGCAGTCCGCGTGCAGGGCGTCGGCGACGAGCATGGCCCAGCGCGTGTGTTGGCGCATCAGCGGCGTAGACGGGGCGTGCAGGGTGAAGTCGTTGCCCCAGGTGGAGACGATCAGCGGAACTTGCAGTCCGGCGTTGGCGGCCAACATGCCTTCGTAGGGAATGCGCATGGCGTGGACTAAATCGGGTTGCGCGCGTTCGGCGATGCCGCGCAGTCTTTCGGCGGCGCGGGGAATTGTCAGCGGGCCGAGCCAGTGACGGATTTTGTTGCGCAGGTTGAGGAAGCGCGAGTCGCGTCGGCGCGGACCGCTGGCGGCTGGGGCGGAGAATCGGCTAAAGGCGACGGGAGCCACTTCGAGCGCGGAAAGACCCGGCATTGAGTCGCAGGGAAAAGTGGAGGCGAGGTGAACTTCGTCGCCGCGTTGAATCCAATATTGAATCCAATTGCGGGCAGTGGGTGAGCGGCCGTCGGCCACGAAAAGTAGGCGCATAGTATTTCCAATTGTAGTATATTTGGCAATATCCTTACCAAAGGGAAGTTGATGGCAATATCCTTACCAAAGGGAAGTTGATGACGCATGGCCCAACAACGCGTGCTGATTGTGGAAGACAACGTGGATAATTATGAGCTGGTGCGTTTTTTGCTGGCGCGCGCGGGCTATGAAGTGCTGGCGGCGTCGAACGGCATGGAAGGTGTGGAGACTGCGCGCCGCGAACTGCCCGACCTGATCTTGATGGACCTTTCGATGCCCGAGCTGGATGGCTGGGATGCGGCGCGGAAATTGAAGGCGGATGAGCGCACGCGCAAGATTCCGGTGTTGGCGCTCACGGCGCACACGTTGCCTGGGGATCGCAAGCGCGCGATTGAAGCGGGTTGCGACGGGTATATTTCCAAGCCGATCAATGTGGCTTCGTTTGAAAAACTGGTGTCCACATTGGTGCGTCAGGCGCGGGAAGAATTGCAAGGTTGACGCATTTCAATCGCCTGCCAAATGGCAGGTGAATTTTTCGTATGAACGCAAGTGAATATACACTGCGTAAGACGAGTCGCTTAATTCACCAGTTACTATTTTTACAGTGAGGTATCAATGAAACAAATTTGTGTTGTGGGTGTGGGTTATGTGGGGCTTGTCACCGGCGCGTGTTTTGCCGATCTCGGCAACAAGGTCATCGCGCTGGATGTGGACGAGAAGCGCATTGCGAATCTCAACAATGGCGTGATGCCTATTTATGAGCCAGGCTTGGATGAGCTGGTGAAACGCAATGTGAAGAGCGGCAGGTTGTCGTTTAGCTCCTCTTATAAAGATGCGTTGAAAGGCGCCGAGTTTGCGTTCATCGCCGTGGGCACACCTTCGGGTGTGAACGGCGAAGCCGATTTGCAATATGTGGCCAGCGCCGCAAAATCGATTGCTGAAAATATGAGCGCGCCGCTGATCATCATTAATAAGTCTACGGTGCCGATTGGCACCGGTGACTGGGTGGCCGATATTGTGAAAGGCGCACAGCGCAAAGCCGTTCAATTTGCGGTGGTGTCGTGTCCCGAGTTTTTGCGCGAGGGTTCGGCCATCGCCGACTTTATGAATCCGCACCGCTCGGTGATTGGCTCGCTGGATAAAGATGCGGCCAGCAAGGTGGCGCAACTTCATCTTCCGTTGCGCGCGCCCATCGTCATCACCGATTTGCGCACCGCCGAAATGATTAAGTACGCCAGCAACGCATTTCTGGCGACGAAGATTTCGTTCATCAATGAAGTGGCGGATATTTGTGAAGCCTACGGCGCGGATGTAAAAGAGGTCGCCGCCGGAATGGGCTACGACGCCCGAATCGGACGCCACTTCCTCGATGCGGGACTCGGCTGGGGCGGGTCGTGCTTCCCGAAGGACGTCCAAGCCCTGGCCTACATGGCCCGCGAGAAGGGACTCAATCCGCAGATTCTCGATAACACCATGACGGTGAATTACGCCCGCCGGAAAGATGTTGCCCGCCGCGTGGAGTCCATGCTGGGCGGCTCATTAAAAGGAAAGACGATTGGCCTGCTTGGACTGGCCTTCAAAGAAAACACCGACGACATGCGCGATGCTCCCTCGATTGACATCGCCAGCGCGCTGATTCAAGCCGGCGCGAAAGTGCGCGGCTACGACCCGATCGCGTTTGAGACCGCCCGTCCGCACATGCCGGCGGTGGACATCATGGACGACCCGTATAAACTTGCGGATGGTTGTGATGCGCTGATCGTCGTCACCCCGTGGAATGAGTTCAAACAACTGGATTTGGAAAAACTAAAAAGCCTGCTCAAGTCTCCGGTCATCTTTGACGGACGCAACATCTACGACCCGCAGATCATGAAGGCGATGGGGTTTGAGTATCGGGGTATTGGACGACAGTGATCAGTGTTCGGTGTTCAGTTTTCAGTGTTCAATGGCAGGATGAGGAGAAAAATTATAGCTGGACTGGCTCATGCAAATAGTTTTCGAGATTTGCTTGTTTATCAAAAAGTGCGCGCAGTAGCGCGTGAAATATTCGCGTTGACAAAGCGATTTCCCAAGGAAGAAGTTTTTTCGTTAACCGACCAAATCCGTCGTTCATCGCGTTCGCTTGGTGCGCAGATTGCGGAGGCGTGGGCGAAGCGAAGATATGAGGCGCATTTTGTCAGCAAGTTAACTGATGCTGATGGTGAACAACAAGAAACACAACATTGGATTGTGAATACATAACCCAAGCCGACGCCACCATTCTGCTCGAAAAGTATGCCGAGATTGGACGCCTGCTCGGCGGCATGATGGCCAAGGCAGATATGTTTTGCAAGCCTGAATCCATCTCCATTCGTGAAGAGCAAGCCCCATATTTCGCCATCACTGAAAACTGAACACTGGTTACTGAACACTGATGACTGAATCCCCTCCCGTCTGCGACTACACCGACTCTGATTACCAGTCCTCTTTTTGGGATTCTGGCGGACGCGCTTACGAAGATGCCGCTGAAGCGATTGCGCTGAAAGACCTCCTGCCTAAAAGCGGAAAGTTGATGCTCGAAATTGGCGCGGGCGCGGGACGCAATACGCCGCGTTATGCGGGCTTTGAGCGCATTGTCCTGCTGGATTATTCGCGCACGCAACTCGAACAGGCGCAGGCACGGCTGGGAAAATCTGACAAATATATTTACGTCGCCGCTGACGCCTATCGCCTGCCTTTCGTGGACGGACTCTTCGACGGGGCGACGATGATTCGCGCCCTGCATCACATGTCTGATGCGCCCAAAGTGTTGACGGGTGTTGCGCGCGTGTTGGGGGCGCAGGCCATTTTTATTTTGGAATTTGCCAACAAGAAAAACTTCAAGTCCATTTTGCGCTGGTTGGCGGGGCGGCAGACTTGGAGTCCATTTACGCGCGAGCCTGTCGAATTCGTGGCGCTGAATTTTGACTTCCACCCGGCGGCGGTTTTCGCCTGGTTGGGCGAGGCCGGTTTCAGCGTGGAGGCGAAGCGCGCGGTGTCGCATTTTCGGCTGGGATTGTTAAAACGTCTTGTCCCCGCAAAATGGCTGGCCGCCCTCGACGGTCTGCTCCAGCCCACGGGGGAGTGGGCGCAGTTTACGCCGTCGGTGTTTGTGCGCGCGCGCCGCGTAGAACGGGATGGCATCCCGCCAGAGGGGAATGGTCGGATTGCCAATCCGACCTACATAGAGATTTTCCAATGCCCATCGTGCGGAACCCACCCGCTGACGGCGGGCGCAGAGGCGCTGACCTGTCCCTCGTGCGGACGGGCGTATGAATTGCGCGATAGGATTTACGATTTTCGTTTGGGTTGACTTTGTAGGGCCGCAGCAATGCTGCGGCCCTACTACAATTATTTATTACATCGCGCAAACAATTCGGGGGAGAGAAATGTGTTCGGCCCCACGCGCTGATAATTTTCGTTGAGGAAATCATTCAGCGGGCGCAGATATTCGGCCGTGTCATATTGGCCCCAGACGATGCCATTGTTAAGAATCACGATGACCAGCTCTTCATCGTGCAATTGTGCGATGACTTCGTCCTGCCCGACCTCAGCAACCCACGGCCAAAGAAAGAGATATTTTGAGGCGGGTTGTAAATCTGTGAACCAGTACGAATAAATTCCGGTGGGGTAATCTGCCAACAGCACATCGGCTTGGCCGCAGGTGAGTTTCATAATTTGCGCGGCGTGCTTTTCTTCATCTTTGAAATGCACCTCATAAGAAAGTTTATTGCGCTCCTGATAAATTTGACTCGTGAAGCGGAATCCCATCCAGACGGCCAGCAAGAGAATCGCGATGCGCGCCCACTGTTGGGCGCGCCGCCACGAGATGGAGGGCAGGCATGCGCCAAACTCGTCCGTGAGAATTGCCGAAATGGCAAATAGGGCCGTGAAAATAAAAGGCTGGGCGCGGAAACTGGTTTTGGCAATTACCAGCGTGGCCGCGGCGAACAGATAAATAAAAGCCGCCAGCGAGAATTTGCGTTTTGCCAGCAATAAAATTGTGCAAATGATGATGGCCGCGCGGAAGAGGAAGCCGGTGAACAGCCAGTTATCCAATTGCACATAACGCATGTCTACTATTTTAAATGGGTTAATGTCATACAGGCTGGGGTTGAGGATGCCGAGTCCGCTGAGCGCGTTCTTGGCGAAATCCATAATGCGCACAGGCGCGGTGTAAATATATTTGGAATATACCTGCGCGTTGAACTCGATGACGCTTTGCCAGAATAAAGTCAACGTGCCGGTGGCCAGCAGCCAGCCTGCAAAGATTACCAATCCCATCGCGATGACGAGTCCCGCCCTGCATGCGCTGGCGCGCTGGTGGATAAACAAGAAAACCAGCGCGACTGCCATCGCGTAAATTGTCAACGGATTCGAGAGGAGCGCAACGAGCGAGAAGAGTCCAATCGTCAGCCAGTGCACCCATGCAGGTTTAAAGTCTTCGTCGAAGGCGCGCAAGGTTCCTAGCAAGACCACGAACAATGCCACGCCGGCAAACGAACTGTAAAACAGGGCGTGCCCAAAATAAAATGGACGCAGGATACCCCACAGCAGGGCGACGAGTCCCACCAGCAGATAACGTGCGCTGATTTTCATGGCGATAAAAAACGATGCGACTTGAAATGCCAACAGCGAAAGACGCGCCGCGAAGAGCGACTTGCCAAACACAGCCACCACGGCGGCCATCCAAAAATAAGGGAAGGGGAAATGATGCGAGAAGATATCGCGGTAGAGCGTCTCGCCGCTGAATATTAAACTGCCGACCACCAAGTTGTCGGCTTCATCTATAAATTTGTCCCAAAAAAGTATTGCATAGCCGAGCGCGAAGTTCAGCGCCAGCAGGCTCAGGCCGATGATCTTTTGAAAGTTGAATGATTTGGTGGGGGTGCTCATTGTTTTATGGGCAGGTTGAAAAATATTCAGCGGAGAAACAGGCCTTTTGCGCCCGAGCCGCTTCGGGCGAGTATAGCACGGCGGCGGCGCGAGTCGCTTTCACGCATTGAAGTATCGACAGAGTGGCGATATACTTGACGGAACATGTTTAAGATGAACTTCGTCAATCCTTTTGAGAAACCCAGATACGCCCCTGCTAGGAGGATGCTATGAAAAATCGACTCAGACTCGCCTCAGCCGCCATGTTGCTGGCCCTGCTCGCCTCGTTCATACCGTTGAGCGGGTCGGGCTTCCCCAGCGCGTCGGCGGCCACGTTGTGTGACGCGGTCAAATTCGTCAGCGACGTGACATACAAAGACGGCTCCAGTGTTGCGCCTGGACTCGCCTTCACGAAAACGTGGAAGTTAAGGAACGACGGCACCTGCACATGGACAACTGCGTACACGCTGGTCTATGTCAGCGGTGAAAAAATGGGCACGGTTCTTTCCGTGTCGATTCCAGCGGTCACTGCGCCGGGTGGCGAAGTGGATGTGAGTGTGAACATGGTTGCGCCGACCACCGCCGGTAGCTACACCGGCAACTGGCAATTAAAGAATGCCGCTGGCGCGGCTTTTGGAATCGGTGCAAATGCCACGGGCGTGTTTTGGGTGAAGATTGTTGTGCCCGGCACTGTGCCCGGCCCGGTTCCTACTACTGGAGTGGCTTATAACTTTGCAGACAAAGCCTGCGATGCCAAGTGGACCAACGCCATCAGCACGCCCGAAGTTCTTCTACCCTGTCCGGGCACGGACGGCGACGCGCGCGGCTTTGTGCTTAAGCAGGCTAACCCGTTGCTTGAAAACGGTGTTGCTGATTCCGCCGCGGGCTTGCTCGTCTCGCCGCAACCTGTGGCCAATGGATATATTCAGGCGGAGTATCCCGCCTTCCGCGTGGAGCGCGGCGACAAACTGAAAGCGACTGTCAGTTGTGAGGCCAATGCCACAACCTGTTACGTCGCCTATCGAATCGATTATGTGACAACCAGCGGAAAAACAGGCAACCTGCTTTCTTTCCGTGAAAAATATGAACGCCAATACTATCGCACCAACATTGACCTGAGTTTCCTTGCCGGGCAGGATGTGAAGTTCCTGTTTAAAGTTTCGGTGTATGGCTCCGCGCTCACCAACCGCGCGTTATGGGGCAACCCAATCATTGATCGCACGGGCACACCTGGAGGCGGGACAACGCCGCCGCCACCCGCCTCGGGTTGTGACAAGGCTCAATTCGTCTCAGATGAAACCATCCCGGATGGCAAGATCGTGGCCCCGGGTGAAGCTCTTGAAAAAATTTGGAAGATCAAAAACGCTGGCACCTGCACCTGGACGACAAATTACCAACTGGTTTTCTTTGAAGGCAATCAGATGGGCGGCGCAAGCCCCTCGGCTTTTCAAGAGAACGTGGCCCCCGGCGCGACTGTTTTGCTCAAGCTGAAATTAACCGCTCCAACCACGGGCGGCAAAGCGCGCAGTAGTTGGATGTTCAAGAACGCGCAGGGTCAACTCTTTGGCGCGGGTCGCACGGGCCAGGCCCCCATCTTTGTGGAGATCAACGTCAGCGGACCGACCGCCACGCCCGGCGGGCCGCCTCCCACCGACACAACCAGCGCTTACGATTTTGTTGCGCACGCCTGCGACGCGGAGACCAAGTGGGTCAGCGGCGCGGGTGCGCTGACCTGCCCGAGCGCGGACGGTGACGCGAAGGGCTTCGTGCTCAAGATTACGAATCCGCAACTCGAGACTGGCACCGTTGACTCGCGCCCGGGCCTGTTGACCAATCCGCAAAACACGGTCAACGGTTACATTCAGGGCAAGTATCCTGAGTTCACCGTGCAGAACGGCGACCACTTTAAGAGCGTGATCAACTGTCAGTTTAACGCCGGTTCGTGCAATGTCGTCTTCCGTCTCGATTATCAAGTGGGTGATGCGGCGGCGATTAACCTGTTTTCGTTTGGCGAGAAATACGAAGGCAAGTTCTTTGAGATGGACGTGGACGTGAGCAAACTCGCCGGCCAGAAAGTGAAATTTATTCTCACCGTCACTGCCGGCACCTCCGCAGTGGGTGACCGCGCCTTGTGGGTTGCGCCGCGCATCTTCCGCCCGACGGCCACGAACGTCCCCCCCGCCCCCGCAGTGGATACTACCAATTTCAGCACACAAACGCTGACGAAATTCACCTTCAAGACTCCGCCCGGCTCGGTGGTGGATATTGGCTCCAACGATACTTTTGTGAAAGTCACCCTGCCTTCCAACACCGGCACCACGCTGGCTGAAAAATACATGGAGGCCAAAGTTATCGAAAATGTCACTGCTTGTACTTCTCCCGCCGCACCCGCAAACGCCGCCAGTGAAACTGTGACCATCAATGGCGTTTCGTTCCTCAAGCAGAGTTGGAGCGATGGCGCGGCCCCCAATGTCTACGATAACGTGGCGTATTCCACTTTGAAGAGCGGTAGCACCACTTGCGCCACGCTCACATTCGTCTTGCACTCGCTCAACCCTGCGGCCATGTCCACACCTGTGCCACCGGCCACGGTACCGCCCGCGTTTGATAAGAACGCCGAGTCGGCCATCTTCCAAACTATCCTGAGCACCTTCGCCTGGAAGTAAACCAAAATTCAAATCAGCGACCTCCCGCAAGGGAGGTCGCTGGCTAATGCAACGTATAAAAAATCTACCACGGATGAAAAGGATGGAAAGGATGCCGAACAAATTCATGATCGCTTTTATCACTTTTATCCGTGGTTTCTGATGTAAATGACCGACACCCGCCCCCTCATTTTGCTCGCTGACGACGATCCCTCCATCGCGGATTCGCTCGCGCCTTTCCTCGACCGAGCCGGGTTCCACGTGCTGACCGTCTCCGACGGCGTCTCGGCGCTGGAGAAGATTCACTCGCATCGTCCCGCGCTGGTGATTCTCGATGTGCTCATGCCGCGCATGGACGGGCGTGAAGTCTTGCGTCGTATGCGCCGCGAAAATTTGTGGATTCCCACAATTCTATTAACGCAAGTCGGCGAATCCTCCGAGCGCGCGCTGGCCCTCGAAGAAGGCGCGGACGATTACCTGAACAAGCCATTTGATCCGCACGAATTATTGGCGCGCGCAAAAGCCGTCTTGCGCCGCGCAAGGCCGGGCGAAAGATCACTGTCCACTTCATGGACTCTCTCCGCGCTCGATTTGACTCTCGACCGCAAAGCGCGCCGCGCGAGTCTCTCGGGCGTGACGCTGGAGCTGACTCCCAAAGCGCTGGCTGTGCTCGAATATTTGATGATTCACCCCGACGAAGCCGTGCGCCGCGAACGTCTGCTCGAAGCAGTTTGGGGCTGGGAATATCCCACCGGCACGCGGACAGTTGACACGCGCATGGCCGAACTGCGCCGCGCCCTCAGCGATGACCCCGACCAGCCGCGTTATATCGAAACTGTCCCGGCTGAGGGCTATCGTTTTATTGCTGACGTGAAGGGGGAGTGATGATTAATACATTTGCCACGAAGTCCACGAAGCAAGTGACAGTCACCTTCAAGGTGACTGTCACTTCTGGGTTTGCGCAACCATGAAATACCTGCGCCTCCTCATCGCCCTCGCGCCTGTGACTTTGGGCGCGCTCATCTCTGTCATCGCGCAATTATTTTTTGCGCCGGTGCCATTGCTCGCCTTCAAAGTGGACGTGGGCATGGCGATTTTCGTCATTGGCGCGGGCGTGAGTCTCGTCGTTGGCGGAGCGTTCCTCGGAGCGGCCACCCGTGAGCGGCGGGCGACGAACGAGATAGAGGCGATTCGGCGCGAGACGGAGGAGAGTCAACGGCGCTTCATCCGCCGACTCGACCATGAGATTAAAAATCCGCTGACAGGACTCGGCGCGGCGTTGGTCAACATGCAAGAGACTCCGCGCGAGGAAGATCGAAAACGCGCCGGCGAGAATGCGCGACACGCGATTGAAAGATTGAAACGCCTGCTCGCGGACTTGCGCAAACTGGCCGAGTTAGAGGAGCGTCCGCTCGAGCGCCTGCCCGTGGACATCCCCGACTTGCTCGAAGAGGTGGCGGAGGCCGTGCGCTCTTTGCCGACGGCGCAAGAGCGGACGGTGAACCTGATGATCGCGCGCGTGCCCTGGCCCTTCCCGCCGGTGACGGGGGACCGCGATTTGCTGGGACTGGTTTTTTATAATTTACTTGAGAACGCGATCAAGTTCACGGGCCGCGCTGATTCGCTCGAAGTGCGCGCGCTCGAAGATGGCCGCGACATTGTGGTGGAAGTGGCCGATAGCGGCACGGGGATTCCGCCGGAAGATTTGTCGAAAATTTTTGAAGAGTTGTATCGCGGCGTCAACGCGCGCTCCACCGAAGGCTCGGGGCTTGGCTTGGCGCTCGCGCGGCGCATTGTGATTCTGCACGAGGGCCGTATGGAAGTGCGCTCGAAACAGGAGGAGCCGCGAGGCACGGTGTTTACGGTGAGGTTGCCGGTGGGGAGGAAATAGAACCACGGATGGAAGGGATACAAGAGATAAGACCACAGATATTAGAGGATACAAGGTATGAAGTCCGCGTTTATTTTCATCGCTTTCATCTGTGGTCTTTATAAAAAATCGGGGCACCGCTCTTGTCTTATGCTAATATGCACTGGCCGCGACCTGAGCAAAAAGGAGCGCAGTATTTATGAGCAAATCAATCCCTAAGCGTTTGTTCAAAAATAGCTTGAACACTTTTTGTATTTGATAATGTGTCCTAAAAAAATAGGACAAGCATAATGCCAAGTAAGTCAAAAAAAAACGCTTCATAACTGTACCCGTGAAATTTGCAAACGACATCCATATAGCAGGATAGCCAACGAGCACAAAGCAATCAACCGTGTTTTGATGGGCTTGGATGAAAAAAAAACAAACGGCGCTTTGCGGGCGTACTGGCAAATCAACAAGGAAATATTTTGCAATTGTCGTGGATCACGGGTTTGAGTCGAAATACAATTTATAGCGGACAAAGTGAAGTTGAGCATTCGCGACGCAATCGAATATTAAGCATACGGCGTTCAGGAGCAGGACGATTACCTGTTGAAAAAAACAACCCGGAATCTTGAAGGCATTGGAAAAACTTTTACAAGATTCAACCGCAGGCGATCCAATCACAGGACTGAAGTGGACGCGTAAAACATCTCGCAAACTTGCCCGTGAACTAATGCGAAAAGGCTTCAAAATTGGACACAACACCGTTTCGCGGTTAGCCAATCATTTGGGATACACCTTGCGCGGAAACAAAAAGCGTCTTAGCCGAAAGCAGGATGCGAGGCGCGACAGCCAGATGCATTATCTGGCAGGTCTGCGAAATCGGTTTTTGCGACAAAAACTGCCTGTTATCAGCGTAGATTGCAAGAAAAAAGAGAGCGGACACAATGTCCGCTCTCTTTTTGTTTTACGCTGATTAAGCTATTTTCTTGCCCGCACGTTTCGGTGCGGGTTTGGCCGGAGCGGCCTCGGGGGCCGGAGCGCTCATTGTGGGCGAACCCGCTTTGGGGCGTTGCCCTGAGCCTGTCGAAGGGTCGAGCACGAGGCGCGCGTTGCGGCGTCCCAGCCAGTAGGCGCCATAGACCAATCCTGCGAACAGCACCAAGTGGATGAGTCCGCCGGCGTGCCCGCCACCATGGTCACCGCCGAAACGTCCGCCATGATGTTTGCCGCCGTGAAAACTTTGGCCGGGCCCAACCTGAATCACCTCGCCCAGCGGCGCTTCAAACGGACCGCCAGCAAAAAACATGGGGCCATGCGCCGCAAAGCCCATGTGGGCCTGCGCCATAAAACCAACACACGCGCCAGCCGCGAACAGGGCCAGCCCCAAAACAATTCCTAAAAACCATTTCCAAAATTTATTCATTTCTGCTCCTTTGTGAAGGCCCCATTATAAGCGCCCAATCTGAAAGCCAGATGATTTTTTGCGGCGGTACTTCTGGTGCTGTGCCGTGGGGAGAATTCTCGTATAATGAGAAGGTATACAAGTACACATGTAAACACGTTTCCTGTTTCCCTGTGTACCTCTTCATCCTTCATCTTTCATCTTTGAATCCTATGACTCAACAACAACGCATCACCGACGACCTCGACGTTCTGCTGGATGTTCTGCCCCTGAACATCCGTCACGCCGTGGAGGCCGCCAACAAAAAAGAATATCTGCTCGAGATCATCCTCGACCTGGGGCGGGTGCCCACCGCGCGCTACGTGGAAGAAGAAATCATCCTCATTCCGAAGGAAGTGACGCGCGCCGACCTCGACTACGTCACCGAGCGCATCGGCGACTTCGACCTCGACAACCGCGCCGGCATGGAGCGCACCCTGCATCGCATCTCGTGCATCCGCAATCGGCGCGGCGCAATCGTGGGCCTCACCTGCCGCATTGGCCGCGCCGTGTATGGCACCATCGACATGATCGAAGACATGCTCACCTCGGGCAAGTCCCTGCTTATCCTCGGCAGGCCGGGCGTCGGCAAGACAACCCTCCTGCGCGAGGCCGCGCGCATCCTCGCCGAGAAGAAGCGCGTCATCGTCGTCGACACCTCCAACGAAATCGGCGGCGACGGCGACGTGCCACATCCCGCAGTGGGCAAGGCGCGCCGCATGCAAGTGAAAGTGCCCAGCCAACAACACGAAGTCATGATCGAAGCCGTCGAGAATCACAACCCCGAAGTCATCGTCATCGACGAGATTGGCCGCGAACTCGAAGCCATGGCCGCGCGCACCATCGCCGAGCGCGGCGTGCAACTCATCGGCACCGCGCACGGCAACACCCTCGACAACCTCCTGCTCAACCCCACCATCAGCGACCTCGTCGGCGGCATCGAAGCCGTCACTCTCAGCGACGAAGAGGCCCGTCGGCGCGGCACCCAAAAAACCGTCCTCGAACGACGCGCCCCACCCACCTTCGACGTGCTCATCGAAATCCAAAACCGCGACCGCTTCGCCGTGCACACCGACATCCAAGCCTCCATAGACGCGCTCCTGCGCGGCTTCCCGCTCATCCCCGAAATCCGCACCCGCGAAGACGACGGCAAGATTCGGATTGAGAAAGCCGCCCCGCCGAAGACGTCGCGAGTCGACGCGCGCGACACCGTCAAAACGCCTCGACGCGCGCCCACAGCGGGTGACCCCTCCGAAGAGCCGAGTCGCCCCGTAAAATCTCCACGCGCATCCGCCGCCCTCGCAGAGACTCCTCCGCCCGCGCCGGTCAGCACCGTCGGCATGAAAACCGTGCGCATCTTCGCATATGGCGTGGCGCGCAACCGTCTGCAACAAGCCGCCAAGCGCATGGGTGTGCCCGCCATCATCGTCCGCGACGTTGAAGAAGCCGACGCGCTCGTTACTCTGCGCTCGTATTATCGCGACCGTCAAGCCACCGTCATTGACGCCGAAGCGCGCGGCATGCCCATCTACGTCCTGCGCGCCAACACCATCAACCAGGTGGAGCAGTTCATGGGTGACCTGTACAACCTGCCCTCTGAAAGCGCGGTGGCGGGACACAACAGCGAACTCGACAACGTGCGCGACGAAACCCAACTGGCCATCGCCGCCGTGCTCAACGGCGAACGCTGGGTAGACCTGCCCCCCGGCCCCTCCCTAGTTCGCCGCCTGCAACACGAAATGGCACGCAACGCAGAGTTAATCTCACATTCGTATGGCAAAGAACCCAAGCGGCATGTGAGGATTTTTAGGGAATAATAACGTACACAGGTAGACAGGTACACACGAAAACACGCGGCCTGTCTACTGGTTTACCTCCCATCATGTTCATCACCCTTGAAGGCTCTGGCAAGACCTAGCACATCCCCGCTCGTCGGCTATCTACGCGCGCTGGTGAAATACGCCACTGGCGGACTCGTCCCCGACCTGACGATTCTGCTCGACGTGGATGTGGAAGTGGGCCTGAAGCGTAAGCACAACGACGCGGATTGGAACCGCATGGACTCGCAGACGATTGACTTTTATCGCCGTGTCCGCGCGGGGTATGCTGAAATGGTGAAGCAGGACCCAAGTCGCTGGCGTGTGGTGGACGCGGGCGCGGACTGGCAGTCCGTGCAAGAGGGGTTGAGAAAAATTATTTTGGAGGAGCTGCCAGCTCGAAAATAAAAAAAAAGGCGTAGCGGAACAATGCGTTACGCCTTTTTGATTCCCATATTTGAGAAGTGCTATAATCGTTTTCGATAGAGACAACCATGAGCATTCAAGAAATTGAACCCCAACTCTCCCGTATGAGCCGCGCCGAAAAAGCAGAACTCCTGCAAAGACTGGCGCGGGAAGTTGCCAACGTTTGGCCTGGCATCGAAAAAACGGCTGGTGTTTCGGGCGGCGAGGCCTGTATCGTACGCACGCGCATCCCCGTTTGGACACTCGATAATTATCGCCGCCTGGGCTGGACTGAAGCCGCCATTCTCGAGAACTTCCCCTCCCTGCGCGCCGCGGATTTGGTCAATGCGTGGGCATATGTGGACGCGCACACTGAGGAAATTGAGCAAACTATTCACGCCAATGAGGGAGCTTGATGGCACTGTTATACAGCAATGAAAATTTTCCGTTGAAAGTCGTGCAACTCCTGCGCGATATGGGGCATGATGTTTTGTCATCGAACGAAGCAGGAAATTCAAACCAAAGAGTCCCGGATGAAGACGTATTGGTATTTGCCATTCAATCGGACAGAGTTTTGTTAACTTTGAATCGTCGCGATTTCATCGCTTTGCATCAGCGAATCTCGAATCATTCAGGCATTATTGTCTGCACACAAAGCGCAGATTTACAGGAACAAGCCGAGCAAATCCATCTGGCGATTCAGGCAGCAAGCTCATTGGCCGGAAAATTGATAAGGGTAAATCGCAAACCTAAATAGAGAATGTTCAAAATAATTCAAAAAGGCGTAGCATCAACTGCTACGCCTTTTTGATTCTCACACTCCATCTATAAACTCCCACTCGCCTGTGCGACTGAGGGTGTGCATGGCGAGCAAGTCGTTGTGCTGAAAAATCTTTTCGGCGTATGATGTTTCGGTTAATAAATCAATGCGAAAGCCATAACGCAGTGAACAATCTTGCGCGGGGCGATAGAGCGCGCCGTCATGGGCGAAGATCGGCCCAGCGGGGCGGGCGTTGCTGACATCGGAGACGATGGGGTTGAGCGGATGCGGAGTCCATGCGGTGGAGAGCAGGTCGTCGGCGAAGAACAAATGCAATTCATCCCACGAGGATGCGCCCGACTCGGTCTTCACGTTGGCGAACAGCCACCAGCGGTTGTTGTAATTTAACAGCGTCGAGTCTACCGCGTAGATGTCGCTGATCAAATTGTGGACGAAGTGTAACGATGGAATTCTGTTTCAATCTTAACTAGCACGTCCACTGCGGCTTTGACTCCGCGTAAACTACGCTGGGCGCGCACTGCGCGCTGAACAGGGTTTTCTTTGCTTTCGGGGATAATCACCAGGAAATCCATGTCGCTGTCAGCATTTGGCTTGCCCCAGGCATAGGAGCCAAAAAGATAAATCATTTATGGATGAAATTCATCCACGAGACGGCGAATCACTTCTTTGCGCATGACAAGTGAAATTGTGTTCATAGTGACGAAATTATACGTGTGTATTGAAAACTAAAATACATTCACCATACCCTCTCCAGATCCGGGTTATCCGCCGCGCGGCGACCGACCTTGGCCATGTCTACCCATTCGCCTTGGACTTTTACGCGCGTCACGTCGGCGGTGAAATCGGTGACGGTGGCGCTGGAGTTATTAAATAGATATGAGCCGACTGCATAAATATCGGCAGGGACGCCCAGCGTTTCGAAACGTTTAATTTTTTCTGGATTGAACCCGCCCGAGACAATGATCTTCACGGTGCGACAATATTCGCGCGCCGCTTCTTTCCACGCCTCGGGCAGGCTCCAGTTTTCTGAGGCCGAGTCCAACGCCTGGCGGACATTAAACACCAGCCGCGGGTTCACGCCCAAGTCGAGCGCCGCATCGCCCAGCGGCGGCACAGACACATCGCGGACACTTCCGCTCGTGTCGAGACGCACGCCATACAACACATATTTGGCGGCTTCCTCTTTTTGACCGGCGTCGATCAATTCGCGGTACTTCGTAAACATGGCATTCATCACACGCAACGAATCGCGGATGCTGTCGTTATTAAAGTCCACCAGCGCGATGCGCGGAGTGCGCGGCGGCAGGACTCGTGAAAAGGTCATCATGGCTTCGGCGGTGTCGCCAAGGAAGGAGGCAATCGCCGCGTGGGCAATCGTCCCGCCGCCGGCGCCGCCCCACCAGTCACCCTGCGCGTCGGTGGAGACGAAGAGTCCGAGCGTCTGGGCGTATTCGGCGTTGAACTTCTGCACGGCGAGGTTGTACGAGTAACCGTCGGCGGCTTGCACTTCGTGCAGGTCGAAGCGGGCCGGGAAAAACAACACGGGTTTGCCGCGCGCCGAAACGAGCGTATCAAATACATTTGTGGCGACCCGGCTCGAGCGCGTTAAGATGCCGAGCGTGGGCGTTTCGAGCAGAGCAAAATCGCGATAACGTCCGCGCACACGCACGACGGGCTGGATATTAATCGGGTCGCCGTCGTATTTAACTGTCGCGCCGTCTTGCACGGCCCACACTTGCAGGTTTGCGGAAGTGTCCACGAAGTGGTCGCCGTCGAACGAGCCACTGCAATGACGGAGCATCGCCAGAGTCTTATCTACGCCGACGACGATGGTCTTGCCCGGGCGGCGCGTGAACCACTGCATCTCCACTTCGATGTCGCCGACTTCCACTTCGTGGGCAGGGAAGTTCACGGGCAGGTTGGAGTGATGGCCTGAATATTTGTAGCCTTCACCCGCCAGAGCGATGAGCATGCGGCCGATGTTCTCGAAATATTTATCTGAGTACCAGCCGCGGCGCATGCGATCTATATCGAGTTTGAAGACTTCGTTGGTCAGGCGTTTACCGTCAAAGATGGACATGGGGTTCCTTTTATTGATTTATAGTAGGGGCGACCCGTCAATACAAATCAAGGCGATTTGTTCTCGCCGGGCGGGTCGCCCCTACTGCGATCTAAATGGATGTCAAAAAATCATCCGTTGATTTCACGCGATGCATGCCAGCCTGCGCAAATTTTGCAAAGGCTTCGTTCGCCGCGTCAGTGTAATCCAATCCCGGCACGACGACGGGGGAGGTGCAGTCTTCGAGCAGGTAAACTTTTTTCGCCAGTGATGAGTCGGTTGCGTTAATGTCATTCAGCAGGTCGGCCACTGTCCACGCCACGCAATGACTCTTGGCCTGACCGGCGATGATCAGCGCGTCTACTTCTTTGAGGGTTTCGATGAATTGTGAATTGTGTTCGCCGAGCACTTCGCCGCGCGGACCGGTCGTCACTTCGGGGCCGATGGCGGAATAATTTTCAGTGAAGGGACGGTCACCTTTGAGTTCAAATAGTGTCGGCGCAAAACGCGCAATGGAGTGAAAGAACAACGCCTCTTCAACTGACGAAGCCAGCGCATGTCCCACGCCGCCGAGCATGGCGTGATAAGGCCAGATGGTCAGGGAAAGTTTTCCGTTTTTTTCAAGTTGCTCAGCATACTGAACAAGACGTTGCTGACCATATTCTGCGCTGACTTTAAACTCGTCAGCTAGTGCAGGGTTGAATTGCCAGCGACCCGCTTTGAGGTCGGCGCTTGAGACGAGGCTGTAGGGGGCGGGATGCTCACCAGCAGAGTCCACTAAAAAGATGGGGTGAAAAATCTGCATGGCGCGATGCGTGTCGAGCGTGGCGGTGATTTGCGAGATGTGACCGAGATTGCGATAAATAAATTCGCACAGTCGGCGGTTATCGTCGACTGCGCCGCGGCCATCGCGCCCGCCGACGAAGAGTTCAAAATCGGGCAGGCAAAAAGTATTTTGCACATCGATCAGCAGGAGCCACACTTTGCGCGCATCTTGCGCGGCGGGTCGCAAATTATTTTTTTGCGCCCACTCACGAGCTTGCGCGGCGCGGGCGGCGTAATCCACGCGCCAGTGGGTGTTGAGTTTATCGGGGTCAAAAAAATCAGGGATGGGAGTGGGCATAGAGATTCCTTTACAGCCCTTCTTATACCGTAAATTTAAAAATGTGTGCATGAAAAAAATCGCCCACCACAGATTAAGTGGCAGGCGACTCTTGCATACAAATATTTTCAGCGACTGCTACGCGCCCTGTTTCGCGCTCGAAGCGGGTTGGGCGCGATTGAACATTCTCAAGCTGATGAAGACGGTCGCAAAGTAAGCCACGTAAGCGAGAATTTCTGTAAGTGATGGGTTGCCGTTATAACCAAACAGCGCCTTGAGCAATAGCCCGAGAGTGGAGTCTTCGTTGATGAAAGCGTTCATATCCCAAACGTGCTCAACAATGACGGGGACCCAGCCGACCTCGTTGAACTCGTGCACGCCATGTGCGACGAGTCCGGCGGCGAAGAGAATCAGCAAAAAGCCGGTGACTTGAAAAAAGCGGCGCAGGTCAAGGCGGATGATGGCCGCGAAAATGGACCAGCCCAGGAGGATGGATGTGCCGAGTCCGAGAATCGCGCCGACGGTGGTTTGCAACCAGTCGGTGGCGAAGACGGAGGCAGTGAGGAAGAGCGCAAGTTCGATGCCTTCGCGCAGAAGGGCGATAAAGGCCACTAGAAACACGGCCCGCTTCCCCGTCCCGAAAGCGGCGCGGTGGACGTCGGCTTCGATCGTCGGCTTGAGAGTCCGCGCGGTGCGACTCATCCAGAAAATCATCCAGGTCAGCAGGGCCGCGGCGAGAATCATGGTGATGCCTTCGAAGATCATTTCTGCAGGGCCTTCGAGTTGGAAACCAAACAGAGTCAGCAATACGGCAACGGCCAGGCTGATCACGGTGGCGGACAATGTCCCCAGCCAGACGGGTGAAACCAGGTCGGGGCGACGCATTTGACGCACCGCGCCGAGGACAATGCCGACGATGAGCGCGGCTTCGATGCCTTCGCGCAGGGAGAGCAGATAACTTGGAAGCATGAATTTACCTCATTGGCGATTGAAATCGCCGCAACATTTACGAAGTCCGCCTTCGCGGACTAGCCGACGAAGGCGATGTGCTGAGCCTTGTCGAAGTATCGGCTTTGCGGCGGCAGTGGCGACTTTAGTCGCCCAACCTGGACAAAAAATCGGCCTATTTCAGGCTGATTTAGGCAAAGTCTACCACGCGAGGGCGGAACTTGGCAAGATATTTATCACTTTTTTCATAAATATTGGTCATGCGATAATCCCATGAAAACAGCGAACTCGGGGCGACTCAAGTCGCCACTACATTTACGAAGCCGACACTTCGATGAACTCAGTGCATCGCCTTCGTCGGCTGAATACAGTCCGCGAAGGCGGACTTCGCGGGTGTTGGTGCGGCTTGAGTCGCCCAATGCTACTTCCCCTTCTTCGCCACGGTCTTACTCCCCTTTGCCATGCGCCGATACGGCGGCATATCAATCGCGTGGATTTGGCTCTTGGATTGGTCAAGGATTTTATTCCACAATCCTGGGTAGTTGACGGCGAAGGTGTCTTGCTTCATCGTGGACGTGATCACCGTGGGCAGGTTGGCGTAATAACGATGATTGATAATTTGGTAAAGTTTGTCCTCCGCCCACACAGAACTAGCGCCACTCTCTTTCAAGTCGTCGAGAATCAACATCGGTGTATTTTTAATTTCATGAAAGCGCCGGTCAAACGGAACTTCAGAAGTGGGACGAAATGTCTGGCGCATGTAATCGAGCAGTTCTGAAACTTCAACCATCATGGCCTGTCCGCCCAACGCAATGCGATGATTACCGATGGCGGCGGCCAGGTGAGTTTTGCCGGAAAACGAGCCGCCCAGCAAAACCATCCAGCCACCAGGCTCCTCTGCAAACATCACTGCGGCATTGACGGCTTTGCGCAGAGTCTTGATATCCTCCGCCGTCACTTTGACGCGGATGATTTCTTTATTGGTGAATTTCTTGTTGAACCTGTCCTGCTTTTCGGTGGTGACGGTGGTCACCGCTTCTTTGCCGAGTTCATCTTCGCGCGTCTCGAAATTCTTGAAGGTCATTGTCTTCACTTCAGAGAGTGACAGCATCGAGATGCCCGGGTTGCTCGTCTCGGTGGGACGGCGGTAATCGGGCGCAGTCATGCGCAGGTGATTGACCATCTCCTCGTCCTGCAAACGCGAACGGATGCGACTCTCGATTTCGTCCAGCATCAAATTGGTGGTGATGACTGTCGGCAGTTTGTTGATGTAGCGATAATTGATGATCTGGAATAATTTTTCCTGCGCCCAGCCGGTCGCGTTTTGTGTGCCGAAGTCGTCAAGCACGAGCAAGTCTGCGTTACGAATCTGCTCGAAGCGCGCTTCGAAAGTTGTTTCGGGGTCACTGAACGCAAAGCGCAAAGAGTCCAGCAAGTCAGGGACGGTGATAAACAAAGTGGGGCGACCCTGCGACACAGCGAAGTTGGCAATCGCCGCCGCCAGATGAGTCTTGCCACAACCATAGCCCCCCTCCAACAACAGCCAGCCCTGCGGGTTGTGCGCAAATTTGTCAGCGGCCTCCACAGCCGATTCCAAATTGTGCGCATCTTGCGGGGTCATGAACTTGGCGTTTTTATTTCCGCGCGTTTCAAAATTTTCAAAAGTGAGATGACTCAAGCGGTCGAGTCGACTCATCTCAAACAGACGATTGCGCGCGCCCTCGGCAATGTCTGCCGCGCGACAGATGCACGCCTCCAGCCGCCCGAATTTCGGGTCGCCCATCTCCACGTCAAAGCGCACGTAGCCCGCCCCCGCGCAATGCGGACAGTCCGGGTCGCCGAGCGTGGTTCTAATCGCGCTTGAGATATTCGGCGAACTCGCCCTCGGTGTAGCGGTCGAGAGTTTCGCCAGCGTTTTGTTTATCTTTTCTTTCATCTTTCCCTTTTTCCTTCCAGCGTTTCAAAATCGCTTCAATGTATTTCCAATTGCGCACGTTGCGCCCCACCGCAATCTCGAAGGCCTCCTCGAACCACATGCTCGGATAATCCTTCTCGGCCTCGCGCAACATGTCCGCGATCATCGGCGTCAACGCGCCGACATTTTGCTCGTACAGCGTGAACACATTTGAATGTTCGACGGGCGGCGCATTGAGCACATTCGACGGATCGAACTTGCCGCCTTCGATGGCCTCCGCCGAGACTCGTCCACGCGGCGAGTTGAGGCAAAAAAATTCGCCCGCTTCATTCTTGACCTTGAGCAGGGTGCCCCGCGCCGCGGCTTTGTCTGCGCCTGAGGCGAATGCGCCAAAATCTGCGCGCCGCAAAAAGCGGACGGGGCCTTCCATGTGCTCGATGCGCCAAAAAGCATGAAGCGTGGCGCGCAGTTCGTCCGCGTCTTCGATCTCGGCGAGCAAGTCGCGCAAAAACGAATCGGGGATGGAAGTGAATGTTTCGGAGGATGTGAAGCCTTGAAAGTTTGGCATTGTCTCTAAAAAAAGCCTAAACACGAAGGGCACTAAGTACACAAAGGGAAAGGGTCTTGATTTAGCAATGTATCCTTCGTGACCTTCGTGTCCTTTGTGTTTAAAAAGGTTTTGAATTATTCGTTAAATTGGACATGTTTCGTGGCCGCGTTCTCAAACTTGGCCAGCGAATTGCGGAAAATTAATTCCACACTGCCCACGGGACCATTACGATGCTTGGCAATGATGATCTCAGCAATGTTCTGCTTGGCGGTATCTTTTTCGTACTGGTCGGGACGATAAATGAACATGACGATGTCGGCGTCCTGCTCGATGGAGCCCGATTCGCGCAAGTCGGAGAGCACGGGACGTTTGTCGGTGCGTTGCTCCACGGCGCGACTCAACTGCGCGGCGGCCAGCACGGGGACGTTTAACTCGCGCGCCAACACTTTCAAACTACGCGAGATAAACGAGACTTCCTGCACACGATTTTCATTGCGCGTCTCGCCGCCCATGAGTTGGATGTAATCAATGATGATCAAGTCCAACTTGAATTCCATGTGCAGGCGGCGGCACTTCGTGCGCAATTGCAAAGGCGTGATGGCCGGCGTGTCGTCTAAAAATATTTTTGTATCCGACATTACTTCGATGGAATGCGTGAACAGCGGCCACTCGGCCTCTGTCAGCTTGCCGTTGCGCAGACGTTGCGAGTCAATTCCCGTCTCCTGCGCGATCAAACGTTGCACCACCTGCTCGTTCGACATTTCCAGCGAGAAAATCGCCACGTGTTTTTTGTGAGTCAGCGCGGCATTCTTCGCAATCGAAAGCAGGAAACCCGTCTTGCCCTGGCCCGGTCGTCCGGCGATGATCAGCAGGTCTGAAGGTTGCAGGCCCGAGAGCATTTTATCCAGGTCAATAAAACCCGTCGGCACACCATGAATTTCTTCGGGACGTTTTGAGAGGTCGTCAATGCGGTCGTAATAATCGGAGAGCACTTCGCGAATCGGTTGCAGGTCGTGGCGCAATCTTTTTTCGCTGACATTGAAAATCGCCTTCTCAGACTCCCCCATCACTTCTTCCACGTCAATGCCGGTGTTGTAGCCCAGCGCCGCAATCTTGTTTGCCGCCGCAATCATCTTGCGCCGAATCGCATGTCCCTCCACGATGTGGCCATAAGACTCGGCGTTGATCGAACTCGGCACCTGGTTAACCAGCGATGTTAAAAACGACGGGCCGCCGATCTCCCCAAGTTGCCCGACCCGCTCCAAGTCGTCAGCGACCGTGAGTAAATCCACTGGCGTGCGATTCTCGTGCAGTCGCGTGAACGCATCCCAAATCCAACGCAGGCGATGAATGTAAAAATCATCGGCGCCAAGAAATTGCGCCACATCGTAATAGGCTTCTGGGTTAATCAGCACCGCCCCAACGACGGCTTCTTCTGCTTCTCGGCTGTGCGGAACGCTGGGCGCGGCGGGGGCGGTATCTTCTGGGGGGAAAAAATCTGTCATCGCTATATCTGCTTGTCGGGCGGCGTGTCGTTGAGATTATCCAAATCAAGTTTGTCGAGAAAATCTTTGAACACATCCAGACGTTCACTATTAATTTCAGCGGGCGGCGACGAAACTGCGCGCTCCTTGCCGGACCGTGGGCCGGGTGCCCCCTCCGAGGAAACATCCTTCTCCGGGACAATGCTGGCCGCGTCCATCACCGACTCGTGCACACGAATCGGCACGCGCGCGCGGACGGCCAGCGCAATCGCATCCGAGGGACGCGAGTCAATGCTGATCTCCTGCCCGTCCTGGTCGGCGATGATGTTGCTGAAAAAAATATCTTCGCGCAAAGAGACGATCTCAATGCGCGTGATGCGCGCATTAAACGTGTTTAGAATCGAACGAATCAGATCGTGCGTCAACGGACGCATCATCTCCACTTCCTGCAAAGCGACTGTGATGGCTTCGGCCTCGTAAGGCCCGACCCAAATGGGCAAATAACGCTCGCCGTTCGACTCGCGCAAAATGACCAATCGCTGTGGCGACATTAAGTTGACGCGTACGCTGTCTATGAATACTTCTATCATAATAGTGCTCCGTGGTGATTTTGCCTATTGTAGCATAACCGCAAGTCCATTCAATTAAACACGAAGGACACAAAAGAAATCTTTGGTTTTAGCATTTTGCTCTCCTGTGTGAGCCTTCATGGACTTTGTGGTAAAAGGTTTTAAATGTGACCTTGTCAAATTATTTACCTGCCCGCCAGTTTGCCTTTATACTTAACCCATGTTCATTACCCTCGAAGGCCCCGAAGGTTCGGGCAAGACCTCGCACATCCCCCCGCTCATGGACTATCTGCGCGCGCAGGGGCGTGTCGTCTTCGCCACCCGCGAACCCGGCGGGACGTCCATCGGCGAGCAGATTCGCGGCGTCATCCACGATTTGAAGAATACCGAGATGCACCCACGCACAGAGACGTTACTCTATCAAGCCGCGCGCGCGCAGATCGTGGAGCAGGTCATTCAGCCGCGACTCAAAGCCGGCGAGATTGTCATCTGTGACCGCTACGCCGATTCGACGATTGCCTATCAGGGCTACGGACATCAACAAAACCTGGACGAAGTCCGCGCGCTGGTGAAATATGCAACCGGCGGACTCGTCCCCGACCTGACCCTCCTGCTCGACGTGGATGTGGAAGTCGGCTTGAAGCGCAAACGCAATGACGCCGACTGGAACCGCATGGACGCGCAGACGATTGATTTCTATCACCGCGTCCGCGCCGGGTATGTTGAAATGCTGAAACACGAACCCAATCGCTGGCACGCTGTAGATGCTGGCGCAGATTGGCAGTCCGTGCAGGACGAGTTGAGGGCGGCAATTTCCAGCCGACTTCCTGCTGTACATCTGATCTGAAATAAGTTCAAAACCTAAACGCCAATAGCGCGAACACTTGCACCTGGCGCAAGTGCAGGTGTTCGCGTTAAAAACCTATTCTGGTTTTTGATTTCACATCAGGCATATTTTGCTCCCCTTCGTGACCTTTGTGTACTTCGTGTTTAAATCCTTTGTCAAACAAAAACGATGCGCACCTCACGGCCTCGCATCGTTTATTGTATCTGAGTTTGTGTGCGCTTACTTCACGAAGATCGTATTCGGGAAACCCAGCGCGGCGAAGAACTTGATCAAGAAAGCCTCGGCGTTGATTTGTGCCTGAGTCAGAATGCCGTCCTCAAGAGCGGCCTTGAGAATCTCCTGCTCTGCGGCCTGACGCGCCAGCGTTTCGAGGTCGGTCACGCCCTGGGTGAGGATACCCGTCTCACGGTCGTACACGTACGACTTTTCATTATCTAGTGTGGCGATAAAAATTTCGGCGGCGGGCAGGGTCACGTATAAAACTCCGCCTTCAAAACGCATGTGCTCGGGCTGGAGCTTGGCCATGTCGATTCCTGCAATGACAGTGCCGTGCGCCACGAAAAGCAGTTTGTCGCCGAAGAGGAAACTAAATGTTCCCTGTCCCTGCTCGGCGGTGATGACCTTCTCGATGCTATATTGAATCGTCTCAAGCCGGGCCAGCGCGCGGATTTCGGTGATGTACGTCACCGGGTCGGGGATAATCGTCGGCGTGGGGTGCATCAACTGCGAGACCTGAGTCTGCATGGCCTGATTGGCCTCCTGCAAAGGTTGGAACGCAGACGAGGCCTGCTGAGCCGTCTCGCTGACCGCGGCGCGGATGGTGTTTACAATGAAGTACACGCCAGCCACCAGAACGATAAGGACGATGAAGTTGAACCAGTTATTTTTCATGCTGGCATTATAAACCACACAGAAAATGGACGAAAGGGATACGCAAGGTGGATTAATCTTCGGCAGATAACCGCAACCTGTTATCATTGCCAAAATGCGCCTCCTAAAACTGATCACTGTTTACTGTTTACTGATTACCGCCCTCGCCGCCTGTGTGCCCACGACGACTCCGCCGCCCGCGCCGACTTTCACGCCCCCCGCAGAGACGCTCACCCCCGCGCCCGAGCTGGGTTCGCTGGCCAATCCGCTTTTACTAGCCCTGCCGCCCGCGCAGATCACCGACTCCACTGACATCGCCAACGGACAGGCGCTGGCCGCTTTGCTCGAAACATTGACGGGGTATCACATTGTCGCAGTTGCGCCGACCACCACCACTGAATTAATTGAAGCCATGCGCACAGGCCGCGCACATATTGCGGCCTTCTCGCCATTTGCATTGACTCGCGCCTACGAACAAAGCGCCGTGCGCGCCGCGTTTGCTTCAACGAAGGACGGCGACGCCTCGTACGGGGCGCAATTCATCGGGAGCGCAACCCGCTTCAAGTCGTATTACGACCCGATATTGGGCGAGAACGTGGGCGAGGCGGCTGAGGCGCTGAGTCAGTTCGCCGGCGCGCGCGCCTGTTGGACAGAGTCCACTTCGCCGTCTGGTTATCTCGTGCCGGCGGGTATGTTGGGCTGGTACAAAGTTGCGATTCCGGATGGCGCATTCGTGCAGAGTCATTTCTCGGTGGTGCGCGCGGTGCAACAGGCGATTTGTGATTTCGGCGCCACGTATATTGACGCGCGCGATTATCCCGCGTTGAAAGATTCATATCCGCAATTAAAAGATGAGGTGCTGGTCGTCTGGCAGATTCCGGCCATCATTCCTTACGATGGAATTTTTCTTTCGGCGACTCTCTCCGACGGAATGATCGCCAACTTGAAGTTGGCCCTGCAACAAGTGATCGACTCTCCCGACGGCGCAACAATGCTGACCGCGCTGTGGGACGGGCAGGCCTGGTCGCCGGTCGAGGATGATTTCTACGTCGAATTCACGCGCTACCTGCTGGCCGCACCGATTGATTTGGAAAGCATGATTCATTGATTTCCAACATACAGGTGGTCGAGTAGGCGGCGAGTTTCTATAGTAGTTTTATCCTACTTGCTCAAGCCGCCGTATCGAGACCTGAATAGCATGATTCATTAACTGACCTTACGCATTTAGCCACAGAGCACGCAGAGTTTTTTGAGCTTTTTCTCAAGGTTTTCTCGGTGAACTCTGTGGCTAAGGCATTCGCCTGCGTAAGGTGATTCATCAAATGTATAATCACACCATCATCCCCGAGGAGACAACATGTACGACTCTAAAAAACTCGCCGACCTAAAAGACTCCACCGAAAAATGGGAAGAGACCAGCCTGCACAAAGCGCTGACGTCCATGCCTGAGCGCCTCCCTGCGGGAAATTTCATGACGACTTCTTCGGAACCAATCAATAGACTCTACACTCCCCTCGATGTAGCGGACCTGGACTACGCCGAGCATCTCGGTCACCCAGGCGAATATCCCTACACGCGCGGCGTGCATCCCACCCAGCATCGCGGCAAACTGTGGACGATGCGCATGTTCGCCGGCTTCGGCACCGCCGAAGAGACGAATAAAAGATTCAAATATTTGCTCGAGCAGGGACAGACTGGCCTGAGCGTTGCGTTCGATCTGGCGACGCTGATGGGTTACGACACCGACCAGCCCGAAGCGCTGGGCGAGTTCGGCAAATGCGGTGTGGCAATTTCTTCATTGAAAGATATGGAAATTTTGCTGGATGGGATTCCGCTGGATAAAGTATCTACGAGCATGACGATTAACTCGCCCGCCGCGATCATCTGGGCCATGTATCTCGCCGCCGCCGAGAAGCAGGGCGTCAGCGCGGACAAGTTGCGCGGCACACTGCAAAATGACATCTTGAAGGAATTTATCGCGCAGAAAGAATTTATTTTTCCGCCCGAGCCTTCGATGCGCCTCGTCGTGGACACGATGGAATACGGCGCGCAGAATGTGCCGCAGTGGAACACCATCTCGATCAGCGGCTATCACATCCGCGAGGCCGGGTCCACTGCCGCGCAGGAACTGGCTTTCACCCTCGCGGACGGACTCGAATACGTCCGCTGGGGCATCGCGCGCGGCATGGACGTGGACGACTTCGCGCCGCGCCTGTCATTTTTCTTCAACGCGCACAATGACTTCTTTGAAGAGATCGCCAAGTACCGCGCCGCGCGTCGCATTTGGGCGCGTGAGATGCGCGAGACGTTCAAGGCGAAGAATCCGCGCTCGTGGTTGTTGCGCTTCCACACACAGACGGCGGGAGTCAGTCTCACCGCGCAACAGCCTGAGAATAATGTAGTGCGCGTGGCGATTCAGGCGCTGGCCGCTGTCATCGGCGGGACGCAGAGTCTGCACACCAATTCTTTAGATGAAGCGCTGGCTCTGCCATCCGAACACGCAGTGACGATTGCCCTGCGCACACAACAGATCATCGCCGAAGAATCCGGCGTGGCGAATACGGCGGATCCGCTCGGGGGTAGTTTCTTCGTCGAAGCGCAGACCGACCGCATCGAGGCGCAGGCCTATGAATATTTCCGGCGCATCGCCGACATGGGCGGAGTCATTCCGGCGCTGGAGAAAGGCTTTTTTCAGGGAGAAATTTCCGACGCCGCATACCGCTATCAGCGCGAGATTGACGCGGGTATTCGTCGTATCGTGGGCGTAAATGCTTATGCCGAGAAAAAGCCGTTGACAATTCCAATCCTTGCGATGGACCCGCAGGGTTACACACGTCAAGTGGAGCGACTGGCTGAAGTGCGCCGCACGCGCGACAATGCGCGAGTCGCGCAGACGTTGGATCGTCTGCGCATCGCCTGCGCCGGCACGGAGAACACGATGCCATTTTTGATGGACGCCGTGCGCGCGTATGCCACGCTCGGAGAAATTATTGTGGTGATGAAAGAAGTGTTCGGCACGTATCAGGAACCGACGTGGATTTGATGCGAGGCCCTCATCCTACCCCTCTCCCGATTACGGGATAGGGAACTCCCTTCCCCCAGCGGGAGAAGGGCCGGGGATGAGGGCGAAATCTGCGCAATCTCAACCCCTCTTTCGCCAGCCTTCCCCCATTCAAAAATAGTATAATTGTTCTATGTTAGCCAACCCGTTCCTGCCCAAACGCCCGTGTGTGGCCGTGCATCCCAAGATGGCCGACGCGCTTTCACAGACCGAAACCATCATCGAATATTTCAAAGAAAAAGGGATGGACGCGCCCGCAGGCTCGCTGTATGACGAGAGTCTGCGCCGCCGCTTGAAAGACGGCGAGTTCGACATGCTCATCGCCCTCGGCGGTGATGGCACCATGTTACGCGCCGCGCATTTGTGCGCCCCTTCCAACATTCCCATTTTGGGCATCAACCTCGGGCGGCTCGGATTTTTAATTCAGGTGGAACATAAAGACTGCAACACAATGTTTGATCACGTGCTGAGCGGCGATGCCTGGATCGAAAAACGCATGATGTTACGCGTGGAGCAACAGCGCGCCGGCGAAAGTCTCGGTGTGTCGCACGCGTTGAACGAAGTCGCCGTCAGCCGCGGACAATATCTGCGCCCGATTCGACTCACGGTGAATGTGGACTCGCGACTATTAACCACTTACGTCGCTGACGGTTTGATCGCCTCCACGCCCACCGGCTCCACTGCGTACGCGCTCGCAGCGGGTGGCCCGATCCTGCCGCCCGATCTACGCAATATTTTGATCGTGCCGATTGCTCCGCATCTATCTGTGGATCGTGCTGTCGTACTTTCTGAAGGTTCCTCGGTGAGCATCCTCGTCCAAAGTGAAAACGCCCTCTTCAGCGTGGACGGGCAGGAGCCGATCGGCCTCGCCGAAGGCGACCACGTAGATGTGCGCGCCGCTGAATACGAAGCCTCCTTCGTGCGCTTCGGCGACCCAAATTATTTTTACCGCAACCTCACCGCGCACATGCACCAGAATTCGATTTAAAAAAGATTACAGGTAAACACGTAGACACGTAGATACCGAATACTGATCACTGAACACTGAACACCGATGACTGACGACACCACCCTCTACTGCTACGTCCACCCCACGCGCCCAACTTTGTTGCGTTGCAACAAATGCGAGCGGCCCATTTGCGTTTCTTGCGCGATACGCACACCTACGGGTTATCGTTGCAAAGAATGTGTCAGCGGCCAGCAAAAAATATTCGACACCGCCGAGTGGTCTGACTATGTGCTGGTCTTCATCGTCGGCGCGATTCTTTCGGGCATTGCCACCGTCATTATCAGCGGCATCGGTGCGTTCTTGTGGTTCTTTGTTTTTGCGCTCGGCCCGCTGGCCGGCACGTTGATCGGCAACATCTGTCGCCGCCTGGTCAAGAGTCACCGTTCGCGCGCGCTCAACTTTACATTGATGGCTGGCATGATCGCTGGCGCTTTGCCGATGCTCCTCATTTTGGGTCTTTTCGGTGTACTGGGTGCGATTGGCCTTCGTGAAAATCCGGTTGCCTTGGTTTCGCTTCTGCCGTTGGTCTGGCAGATTATTTATCTAGTCACCGCTTTGCCGATTGCATACTCACAATTTTCTGGAATGGTATTTAGGCGATAAACATGCTGACTGAACTGCGCATCCAAAATTTTGCCATCATCGACCGCCTCGAGCTCGCCCTCGGAGCGGGTTTAATTATTCTGACGGGGGAAACCGGCGCTGGTAAATCCATCATCCTCGACGCGGTGGTGACTCTCATCGGCGGTCGCGCCGACGCAACCCTCGTCCGCGCGGACTCAGACGCGGCCTTCGTCGAGGGCACATTCACCCTCGAGGGGTCCGCGAAAGACGCGGCGCACGAAATTCTCAATCGCGAAGAATTAATGGACGACCCCAACTTCGTCACGCTCACTCGCGAAGTCCGCCGCGAGGGCCGCTCTGCCGCGCGCATCAATGGCCGCACCGTGAACGTGGCCCTGCTTCGAGAACTGGGCGCGGTGCTGATCGATATCCACGGCCAGTCGGAACATCTGTCCCTGCTCGACCCGCGCGCGCATTTGGGATTACTGGATCGCTACTCGGATGTCGGCGCACTGCTGACAGATTATCGCAAGACCTACCACGCGCTGACAGATTTGCGCCGCGAGTTAACCGACCTGCGCGCCGCGCAAACTGACACCGTGCGCCGCACCGAGATGCTCACCTTTCAAGCGGACGAAATCGAAGACGCGAAATTAAAAAAGGGTGAAGACGACGAATTAAAAAAAGAACGTGACCGACTCGCCAACGCCGAGTCTCTCGCCGAGCACGCGCAGGAAGCGCTGACGATTCTCGACGAGTCCACGCCCGAGATTTCCGCCGCCTCCGATTTGGTGGGGCAGGCCGCGCAGGCCATGTCTTCGCTGGCCAAGACCGACCCCTCGCAGGCTGAACTCTCTGAACGCGCCGACCTACTCCTCGAAAATCTCACCGACCTGACGCGCGACCTGCGCGACTACCTCGAGGGCATCGAATTTAATCCGCGCCGCCTCGAGGAAGTGGAGGAGCGGCTCAATCTCATCTATCAACTGACGCGCAAATATGGCGGGAACATTGAGTCGGTCAACAAATTTGGCGCAGACGCGCGCGCGCAACTTGAGAATCTGTCCACGGCGGTTGAGCGCATCGAAGAATTGAGCGCGCA
>VFKQ01000092.1 GCA_009885445.1 Anaerolineaceae bacterium
CCCCTTTAAAATATTAAGTTGAAGCGCTTACACTGCCATCAACTCTGCGCCCGGGATGACAGGCAATTTGTCCATGTCGTATTCACTGGCGAGCGAGAGCATGAACTCGGTCATTTCGTTTTGGCGCTCAATGGCGCTTTGCGGACGCTGATACTTGGCCACCAGCGCATTGGTGCGTACTTTGGCGCGCTCGAAGGTGTTCATTGAGCCGCCGAGTTGCCAGGCGCGCATCGAGTCGCGGTCAATGATGTTGGAGGGCAGATATTGTTCTGTTTTGAAGAGGTCGCGCGTGACGCGCAGTTTGAGAAAATCCGCTTTGAAGTTCATGGTGTCATACATGTTCGTGGCCAGAGGATTGGTGCGCACTTGCACGCCTTGCACCATGTGCTTGATCATGCCGACGGCCTCGGCGTCAATGACGAGTTTCTCCGCGCTGTGGCAAGCGAGGAAGTCCAACATGCCCGCGCCAGAAATCATGTTGATGCCGGCCAGTCCGCCGATCAGGGCGGTCATGCCGCTTTCCATGCCGGATTGCGCGTCGATCAATTTTGCGTCGGTGGCGCACAGGTATCCGTGCGTGGGCATGCCCAGCGACTTGCCAATTTGGGCGTAACCCGCATCCAGCATGGCCGTCTCGATGGCGCCCATGGGTGTGCCGCCTTTGCGCATGTCAAAAATCGCGGGCGCTCCGCCCCACACAACGGGCGAGCCGGGTTTCGCGAGTTGATGAATGGTGATGCCGCTCAAACATTCCGCAGTGTGTTGCACGAGCGAGCCGAGGATGGTGACGGGTCCGCCCGCGCCGGCCAGCGGCATCGAAATAATTTCAGCAGGCACTCCGGCGCGCGCCAATTGCATCAAGTTGCCCGCGCCAAACGATGACCAGATCAACGGAGGGGAGGGGCACACGTCAAAGATGGCCTGCGGTTTTTGCGCGAGTTCGGCGCGTCCACCCGCGTGGATGGCGAGCAGGTCAAACATGGACTCGAGATTCTTCAGCGAGAACGAGCCAGTGACGATCGGCTTTTCGGAAAGCATCAAGACGACATACAAACGATAAATGTCGCCCAAATTTTCAGGGACTTCATTGCACACCACCGCCGTGGACTGGGCATCGAACTGCGGCAACATCTCGGCCACTTTGACGAGTCGCGCCAGGTCCGCGGTGACGGCGGGTCGGTGTTCGCCCGTGTAGGGGTCAAGCACGTTGATGGCCGAGGAGCCTGGGTCAAAGTGGACTGAGTCTCCGCCGTAATGGACTTTCGGATTTCCGTGACGGTCATGCAACCAGAATTCATGCGGCGTTGACTCGA
>VFKQ01000316.1 GCA_009885445.1 Anaerolineaceae bacterium
CCCGCTGGGGCAAGGGAGTTGTCCCCTCTCCCAGCGGGAGAGGCTTAGGGTGAGGGAGAAGTCCATACATTCACGATTTACTGGCGCGCAACATCCTTTGCTGCCAACAACTTCAACAATTCCGCCTCACGCTCGGCGCTGAGACCGGCCTTCCAGACATGATCAGCCGGAAGAGTCTGCGCCCAATCCAAAGTATCTTTCACCGTTTTCTCCAGCGGCGAAAATTTCAAGCCCGCTTGAATCGCCTTCGACACATCCACATAAGCGAAACCAGCCTCTTCGCCACGGTCGGGAATCCACGCGGGCAGGTCGCTCCACGCGACGACGTTGTTTTGTTCGAGAAATTCAATCGGGACGTAAATAAATTCCGCGTCAGAGTTTGACGCCACTTTACAAGTCTCAAATAATTTTCCCATCGTCAGTGAATAATCGGGGCCAGTGGCGTTGAATGCGCCGGAGGCTTTGGTTTCAATCAACTTAACGATGAAGTCCGCCAGATCACGCGCGTCGATGACTTGCGTCGGCGCGGAGGGTCTGTCGGGGGCGAGCACAGCTCCACCACGGGCGATGCGCACAGGCCAGTAAGTGAAGCGGTCCGTGGGGTCGTGCGGGCCGACGATCAGTCCCGGGCGCACGATCACAGCTTTCGCGCCAAAAGTTTCCTGCACAATTTTTTCGCACAACGCCTTAAGCGGGCCGTAGGTTTCGCCGGTCACTTCTTCAACGCTTTCATCGCTCATCCTTCCGAGCGGGTACGATTCGTCAATGCCAACTTTCGTCAAATTTTCATAGGCCGAAATTGAAGAGATAAAAATATACTGTCGCGTGACAGACTTCAGGGCCTGCGCAGATAAATTCACGATGCGCGGCACATATCCGCAGGTGTCCACCACTGCGTCCCAACTCTGGTCTTTGAGTTGCGCCAAATCTTTTTCGCGGTCGCCGCGAATTTGTTTTACGTCGGCAAAAAGATTTGGGTTCGAGTGGCCGCGGTTAAACAGAGTCACCTCGTGGCCGCGCGCGCGGGCCGCGCCGACGATGTGACGGCCTACAAACTTTGTCCCGCCGATGATGAGAATATTCAACGCACGCTCCTGTTTTGCCAAAAATTTTTCCCGATGATAACACCGATGGAGGCCGACCCGTGAACGGCGCGGGTTGATTCGTTTCAAGTCCATAATAATTTATTTTAGGGCGGGCAGTCGCTTGACAAGAAATGAACAGGGGACTATATTCAGAACAGATGTTCTATGAATAATTCCAAGCGTTATTACCAAGCCATTGAGGCGCTGGTCGAATTGCAATCTGAGTTGAAGGCGCACGAGCACAACGATGCGCGTGCCACGGCCCAGATAGAAATGACCCTCGCCAATCACGCGCCTCTGCCCGAGGACGTTTTGTTTTTGGGCCAGGCCGACGACGGATTGCCGGTGCTATTAAATTTATTGGACCCGGCCCCCGGCCCGCTTCTCATCCAAGCGGACGGCGGGTCGGGCAAAACGGAATTTATCCGCGCTGTGGCCGCCGCCATCGAGCTGTGTCACGACGCGCAGCGAGTGCAATACGGCGTGGTCACCGCGCGCCCGCACGAATGGACGGACCTTCCGCCCAGCCCACAGCGCATTGGAATTTTTCCGCTGGGTGAACGGATTTGTTTCGATTTTATTTTGTCGCTCAACACCTGGGCGCACAGCAACCGCTCTGATCAATCCGTGATTCTTTTTTGGGACGGGCTGGAGGCTGTGAACGGACTCGATATGGAAATGGTGGATAACTTCCGCTGGATGTTGTTGCGCGGCCCGGCCAAAAAAGTGTGGCCGATCGTCACGCTCAACACGGGCCGCGCGCACGGGCTGAATTCGTGGGATGGCTACTTCCGCACGGCCATTAATGGACTCATCGATGAACCGCTGAACACTTTGGTGAAATCCAACTGGCCTTATCCGCTTCAGGGCAAGCGCCTCGGCGCGCCCAGGTTTTCGATGCAGGAAGGCAACAGCCACATGCAGATTTGGATGCCGCGCGTGGGAGCTGGGTCTGCGGGCGAAATGTTTAAACTTTCAGTGGGTTGAGCGTACGTCTGCTGTAGGATTACATTTGCACAAAACTTTCCTGGAAGCCCTCTCGCAAAGAGAGGGCTTTTTCTTTAATAGTACAATTGCCCTGTCTCATTACAATTCACTATTTCCTATTCACTATTCTCTGTTCTCTGTTCTCTATTCTCTTCCCTCTGGAGTTTCTCATGGCTGAACAATTCGATGTCATCGTCATCGGCGCGGGGCCGGCGGGTTATGTGGCCGCCATCCGCGCTGCGCAACTCAAACAAAAGGTTGCCATCGTGGACAAACAATGGCTGGGTGGCGTGTGTCTGAATATCGGCTGTATCCCCTCCAAGTCTCTGCTCAAAAATGCCGAAGTGGCGCACACCCTGCGTATGCGCGGCAAAGATTTCGGCTTCTCGTTCGACAATCTCAAATTGGATTACAGCGTGGCGGTCAAACGCTCGCGCTCCAACTCGGACCGTCTCACCAAGGGCGTGGGCTTCTTGATGAAGAAGAACAATATCACCGTCATCATGGGCGAAGCGAAATTTAAATCAAAAGACACGCTCATGGTCACAGACAAAGACGGCAAGGGCGCGGAGATCAAAGCCAAAAATATTATCGTCGCCACTGGCGCGAGCGCGGCCATGCTGCCGGGTGTGACCGTGGACGGCAAGAAAATTATGACCTACGTGGAGGCCATTTTACAGGAGACTCTGCCCAAGTCTGTGGTCATTGTGGGCGGCGGCGCAATCGGCACTGAGTTCGCCACCATCTGGAATTCCTACGGCGTGGACGTGACCATCGTCGAATTACTGCCGCGCATCCTGCCGCGCGAGGACGAGGAAGTCAGCAAGGAACTCACCAAGGAATTAACCAAACACGGCATCAAAATTAAGACCGGCGTTAAATTCGAAAGCATCGCCGTCGCGGGCAACGCGGTGAAAGTGAAACTGCCCGAAGAGACTCTCGAAGTGGATCAGGTGCTCGTGGCCGCCGCGTTCACGCCGAACAGTAAAAATCTTGGGCTGGAAACCGTCGGCGTTAAGCTCAGCGAGCGCGGCATGATCGAGATTAATGAAAAGATGCAGACCAACGTCGCGGGCATTTGGGCCGTCGGTGATGTGACCGGTAAATTAATGCTCGCGCATGTGGGCACGGCCATGGGCATCATCTGCGCCGAAAATATCGCCGGCGCTGAAACTGTCACACTGGATTACGAAATGATGCCGCGCGCCACGTATTGTTACCCGCAAGTCGCGTCGTTTGGGCTGACGGAGGCGCAGGCCAAAGAGCGCGGACACAACATCAAGGTGGGCAAGTTTCCTTTTCAGGCAAACGGCAAGGCGCTCGGCCTCGGTGATTACGCGGGCTTCGTCAAGATCATCATGGACGAAAAATATGGCGAGATTCTGGGCGCACACATGATCGGCCCCGAAGTGACCGAACTCCTGCCTGAGTTGACTCTCGCCCAACTGATGGAACTTACTCCGCACGAGATCGCGCGCAACGTGCATGCGCATCCCTCGCTGAGTGAGACTCTGATGGAAGCCGCGCACGGGGCGAGTGGAACGCCGATACATATTTAGGGAGAAGAGAGTAGAGAGCAGTGATCAGTAATCAGTGCGTCGTGTAAATTTGATAGCAGGCAAAACAAAAACTCAAGTGCAAGCAGTGAGCCTGCGCTTTGAAGAAGATGTCTTGCATATCCTGCTCAGCGATGGGCGCGAAATCAGCCTGCCTGTTGACCATATGGAATGGCTCGGATGGCTGGCGCAGGCGACACAAGAACAACGCAACAAGTGGACGATTGAGCCGGGCGGGTTCGCGATTTACTGGGAAGAGCTTGACGATGGCCTTGAAATTGAGCATGTATTAAGTTTGCAACCAATCGCTTAATACCAAAAGTGACTGTCACCTTTGCGTAGCACCCCGTAGCGAAGCGGAGTGGGCAAGGTGACAGTCACTTTTATTTTCGAGCGGGAGTATTGATTGGGGGTTACTTTTTCGTGTCATCCTGCACGTTGGGCACATCCAGGCTGACGGACGAGCGCGCGTACTCTCGCCAGTAGAACGCGGTCATCAGCGAGACGATCACGTCTACACCCGTAATCAGCCAATTGCCCTGGGTAAAGTCTGCGCGGAGCTTGAAGACCATAAAGGGAATCAAAATTACGAACAGCACGATGACGTAATACCACTTGGATATTTTTTGGGGGAAGGTGCGCTTGCCCCAGTAAAATTTTCCTTCGCGCGTAAACGAGACGCTCTCAGCGGGCAGGCTGAGATAATTGCGAATCTCGTCTTCCAATGCGCCGAGATAGATGAAGGTGCGCATCACCGAAAGGTTGGTGGAATACAGGCGTTGCATCAAATAAAACATCGTCACCAAAACGCCGCTCAACAAAATGTCGAACGGAAATGTTTTGAGCAGGTTGTCTTTTGCGAGCGGGTCGGTGATGTTTAAAAATTTTGCAATCGCGGCCACGAGGAGCGAGTCCGTCGTCGGCACCTGCAGAAGAAGGAGCAGGCCCAAACCCGCCGTCAGCACGAGCGCCACGAAGAGCTTGTTGCGGTCCTTCCAGGTGGCGTAGGCCAGGTCCACGCTGTTTTGATAATGGGCGGCGACCACGCTTGCGTCCACAGGTTTTGGGGGAGTTTTTTGAATAGGCATTTTGAGTCCTCTGCGCTCAGTTGAATGTATAATCATTCTAGCATAAGGAGTTAAACATGACCGAGGAAAAAACTTTCAGCATTTCGCAGGCCCATCACCATTTTGCTGTGGACTTTCACAGCCAGACTTGGGAACTGCTCGAAAAAAAGGGACGCACCCGCGTGGAGGATGCGCGCATGTTGAACTATGCCCACGCCTCGCTCGCTCACTGGCGGACCGGTGGAGGGGTCGTGCGACAACAGCGCGGAGAGTGGCTGATAGCGCGAGTCCATGCGGTGTTGGGCGAGGGCAACCCGGCTTTGAAACACGCCCAGGCCTGTTTTCAATTGCTCGAAGACAACAAGGCGCAAATGGACGACTTCGATTTCGCCTTTGCCTACGAGGCCATCGCGCGCGCCTACGCCATCAGCGACGACGCGGCACAGGCCAGGAAATATATCGACATAGCGCAAAAAGCTGGCGACGCGATCAAGGAAAAGGAAGACCGTGATGTTTTCTTCAACGAGTTCAACGGCGGGGAGTGGAATGGGATGAAGTGAGAATTGGATTTAGGAGAGTCTACTTAAGCCATGCAACGAGAACTCAAAATCAAAAAAGTGGTCAATAAAGTCAATACCTTCGCCAGTTAGGCAGTAGAAATCGGTTGAAAAACAGGATGAACCATGCCCAGACGAGCAATTTGCTCGAAAATCTCAGCCAATAAAATGGCATCAGGCTTTTCCCGAGCGGGCATTGGGACGATGTGCGGATAGGAATTTTATTGTCTCGGAAACATATCTGCAACCGCGATAATGGGATTTTAGGTCGAGAATACTAAATTCAGGATTACTTTCTCGAAAACGCCGCAAAAGTACAGAACTGAAGTTGACCATGAAGAAGGATAGATTAGCGGCATTGGTCACCGCTTGTTGTTTGACGTTCA
>VFKQ01000082.1 GCA_009885445.1 Anaerolineaceae bacterium
GCGAGACCATCCCGCTGGACGCCGTCCCTGCCGGGGATGGCTACTTCGGCTATTGGACTCGTCGTCCCGTTGGCGTCATTGCCGCGATCAGCCCGTTTAATTTTCCGCTCAATTTGGTCGCACACAAAGTCGCGCCCGCATTGGCCGCGGGCAACACACTCGTGCTCAAGCCCGCCAGCACCACACCATTGGCCGCTGTTAAACTTTGTCAGATTCTCATGGACGCAGGCCTGCCCGCTGGCGCGATCAACCTCGTCGTTGGCTCGGGCGGCACGGTGGGCGAGTGGCTCATCACCGATGAGCGCGTGGACAAAATCACCTTCACCGGTTCGCCCGATATTGGACGTCACATCCTCGCGGTGGCTGGCATTAAGAAAGTAACCTTGGAGCTTGGCAATACTTCGCCCGTGGTCATCGCCCCCGACGCCGATTTGGACTTTGTTGCCAAGCGTTGCGCGGTCGGCGCATTTTATAATTCGGGGCAAGTGTGTCTTTCGGTTCAACGCATTTATAGCCAGAAGCAGGTCTTTGAACCCTTCTCTGAAAAATTTGTCAAAGCGACTGAGGCCCTGGTCGTCGGCGACCCGCTCGACGAGCGCGTGGACGTCGGCCCGATGATCGACTCGAAAGAAGTGGACCGCATCGAAGGCTGGGTCAAAGAGGCGCAAGGCGGCGGCGCGAAAGTGCTCACCGGCGGAAAGCGCGACGGCAGTGTGTATTACCCGACCATCCTGACCAGCGTCAACGACGAGATGAAAGTCATCGCCGAGGAAGTCTTCGCGCCGGTGGCCTCCGTCATTTCCAGCGACGATTTCGAGTCCGCGCTCAAGCAGGCCAACGACTCGAAGTTCGGTCTGCAAGTGGGCGTGTTCACCAACGACATCAATCGCGTCTTCAAAGCCGTGCGCCGTTTGAACTTTGGCGGGGTTATCATCAACGACACGCCCAACTTCCGCGCCGACCACATGCCCTACGGCGGCAACCGTCAAAGCGGGCTGGGCCGCGAAGGCGTGAAATTTGCGATGGAAGATATGACCAATATTCAATTGGTTGCGATTCGTTTAACCCCATAAGAATTACGTAGGGGCACGGCGCCGCCGTGCCCCTACTATTACATAAAAAATTAACAAGGAGAAAACCATGAACTACAAACTCTGGATCGACGGCAAATGGGAAGACACGCAGGGCGGCAAGATGATGTCCATTGAAAACCCGGCCACGGGCGAAAAAATCGCCGACGTCATCGACGCCAGCCGCGCCGACGTGGACCGCGCCGTGCAGGCCGCAAAGACTGCGTTCTACGATGGACGCTGGTCCAAGCTCACGCCCGCCGAGCGCTCGAAAATTATTTGGAAGTTCGCCGACCTTTTCGAAGCCAACGCCGAGAAACTCGCCAGGGTCGAAAGCGACAACACCGGCAAACCCTACGCCTACGTCAGCCTCGGCGGCGACATCCCCTTCGCCGTCGACAACCTGCGCTTCTTCGCCTCCGCCGCCCGCGACACGCACGGCTCGCGCGCCGGCGAATTCATGAAAGGCTACACCTCCATGTTTCGCCGCGAACCTGTCGGCGTTGTGGGCCAGATCGCCCCGTGGAATTATCCCGTGATGATGGCCGCCTGGAAGATTGGACCGGCCCTCGCGGCTGGTTGCTCCATTGTGCTTAAACCCGCTCCGGGCACGCCTCTGACCACGCTGATGCTGGGTGAGCTGCTCAAAGAGGCGGGCGTCCCCGACGGCGTCGTCAACATCCTCTCCGGCGGCAATGACTCGGGTCAGGCCATCGTCGAACATCCCGACGTGCGCATGGTCAGCCTGACCGGCTCCACGGGCACTGGCAAGAAAATCATGAAGACCGCCGCAGATACGTTGAAGCGCGTCCATCTTGAGTTGGGCGGCAAAGCGCCGTTCATCGTGTTCGACGACGCTGACCCCGAACTGGTCGCCGCGAAAGCCTCCATGGCCGCGACGACGAACACCGGCCAAGACTGCACCGCCGCCACGCGCATCTATGTGCAAAAAGGTAAACTTAAAATGATGCAGGATGCCGTGGTCGAAGCAGTGAAGGCCGTGAAGGTTGGATTGCCTTACGATGACGGCGTGCAGATGGGCCCGCTGATTTCTGGAATCCAACGCGAGCGCGTGTCCGGTTTTGTTGATCGCGCAAAAGCTCAAGGCGCAAAGATTCTCACCGGCGGCGGAGTCCCCAAAGAATTTAAGCAGGGTTACTTTTACGAGCCGACCGTGATCACCAACGTGCAACAGGATTGGGAGATTGTGCAGAACGAAGTCTTCGGCCCTGTGGTCACCGTGCAAGAATTCAGCGACGAAGCGCAAGCCTTGCAAATGGGCAACGATGTTCTTTACGGTCTGGCCGCTTCGGTTTTCACTCGCGACATTGGCCGCGCCATGCGCATCTCCTCCGAGTTGGAATTCGGAACCGTGTGGATCAACGACCACCTGCCACTTACATCCGAAACCCCGCACGGCGGCTTCAAGCAATCTGGCTTCGGCAAAGATTTGTCCGCTGAAGCGATTGGCGATTATCAGATCACGAAACACGTGATGATTGCGCAGGCGTAAATTCAAGAGAGAATTAGTGGATTGGAGAATTTGGACTGCGTAATTCGTAATTAGTAATTTGGGGAGGCGTGTTTTATTTTGCCTCCCAATTCTCTAATTCTCCAATCCTCCAGCCTCCGAATGAAATTTACCAATTACCAATTACCAATTACCAATTACCAATTACCCCGAAAGAAACCCATGACATCCGAACTCTACACCGAAAACTTTCCGCACATGTCTCCCGTTTGGGGACGCATCTTTAACTTTGTCGCTGAGCGCGCCGAAGGGTCTTACATTTATACTGACGATGGCCGCAAACTGCTCGACTTCACTTGCGGCATCGGCGTGACGAACACTGGTCACTGCCATCCGAAAGTGGTCGAAGCGATTCGCGAACAGGCCGGGCTTTTCCTGCACGCGCAGGCTAACCTTGTGATTCATAAACCCATGCTGGGTTTGATCGAGCAATTGCGCATGGTCATGCCCGAATCCATTGACGGGTTCTTCTTCTCGAATTCGGGAGCCGAAGCCCTCGAGGGCGCGGTCAAGCTCGCGCGTGTAGCCACTGGCCGACAAAATATCATCGTCTTCAGCGGCTCCTTCCACGGACGCACGCAAGGCACGATGGCGTTGACCACATCCAAAACAATTTACCGCGCGGGTTTTGGCCCCTTGCCCTCGGGTGTTTTTGTTGCGCCTTTTCCATACGCCTTCCGCCTCGGCATGACGGAAGAACAAGCCTCGGCATATGCGTTGAATGAACTGGAATATTTACTGGCCTCGCAAACCGCGCCCAAAGAGACTGCGGCCATCCTAATTGAATCGGTGATGGGGGAGGGCGGCTACATTGTCCCGCCGACATCATTCATGAAGGGCCTGCGCGAAATTTGTGACAAGCACGGCATCTTGCTCATCTTTGATGAAGTGCAATCCGGCTTCGGTCGCACCGGCAAGTGGATGGCCTTCGAGCATTTCGGCGTAGTCCCCGATATCATAACCGCCGCGAAAGGAATGGCCTCCGGCATGCCGCTTTCTGGTGTGTTCAGTAGTCTCGACCTGATGAAAAAATGGGATGTCGGCTCACACGGCGGGACGTACGGCGGCAACGCCGTCGCCTGCGCATCTGGCGTGGCCACCATCAAAGCCATTCGAGAAGAGAAGATGCTCGAGAATGCCAACGAGCGCGGATTGCAATTGATGACCGGCCTGCACAAATTGCAGGAGGAATATCCGCAGATCGGCGACGTGCGCGGCAAAGGCCTGATGATTGGCACCGAATTTATCGTCGATGGTAAGCACCCCGAAAAAGCCAAACCGCTGGTTAAGGAAATTGTCCACGCCGCCGAGGAACGAAACCTGCTCCTGCTCTCCTGCGGCACCTACGACAACACCATCCGCTGGATTCCGCCGTTGAATGTTACCAGTCAGCAGATTAGCGATGGGTTGAAGGCGTTTGAGGGTGCGCTGAAGGCGACCATTAAGTAGACACGTAAATACGTATACACGGAAACAGGTATGCAATTTCTCAAAGCACTTGTGTACCTGTCTACTTGTTTACTTGTCTACCTGTAAACCAACACGATGCCCACTCTCAATCGTAATACCCTCACCCAACTCCTACAGACCGAAGAATCCCTCTTCCACAAAACCCATCCAAAATCCTACGCGCTTTATCAGCGCGCGCGCAAGTCCTTGCACGGCGGCGTGCCGATGTTGTGGATGATTCGCTGGGCGGGTTCGTTTCCCGTTTTTGTTGAGTCGGCCAAGGGTGCTCACTTCACGGACGTGGACGGCAACGACTACATTGACTTCTGTCTCGGCGACACTGGCGCAATGACCGGTCACGGCCCGGACGCAACTGTCAAAGCCATCAATGCGCAAATTGAAAAGGGCATCACACTCATGCTCCCGTATGAAGACGTGATCTGGGTCGGCGAAGAATTGCAACGCCGCTTCAAACTTCCCTTCTGGCAATTTGCGCTCACTGCCACTGATGCGAATCGATTCGCCTTGCGCATGGCGCGTCACATCACCGAGCGCCCCAAGATTCTCGTTTTCAATTATTGTTATCACGGCTCGGTAGACGAGACCTTCATCACGCTCGATGAAGAAGGCACACCCATGTCGCGCGCCAACAACATGGGTGCGCAAATTGATCCGCGCGAAACGACCAAGGTCATCGAATTCAACGACATCGCCGCACTCGAAACGGCCCTCTCGTCTCGTGAAGTTGCCGCTGTCCTCGCCGAGCCGGTGATGACGAACATCGGAATCATCCATCCGACTCCGGGCTACCACGATGCGCTCCGCGAATTGACTCGTAAATACGGAACCTATCTGATCATTGACGAGACTCACACCATCTGCGCCGGCCCGGGCGGATACTCGGCTCAGCACGCGCTCGAGCCGGATTTCCTCACCCTCGGCA
>VFKQ01000122.1 GCA_009885445.1 Anaerolineaceae bacterium
TCAACGGATTTGTTTTTCTTGAATCGCGCCGTCGCGGTTGCAATCGCATCGTCCGCTTCAAATTCGACCATCGGCCAGACGACGAGTCCCAGCGCGGAGAGCAGTTCTTCGGCCAGCGGAAATTGCGCCATGAGCACAGGCTCCACGCCCTCGCCAGTTTTGTAACCGGAATACAATTTGTTGCGAAACGATTCAATCACATGGTCAAAGGCGACGGCGACGTGAGTCACCTCGGGGGCGTTCAACAACAACATCATGCTACGCGCGAGTCCCAGCGCTGCGCCGACCTCCACTCGAGCGGGAGATTTCTTCGACGGCGCTCCGAAGAAGGCGCGGAAAAGTTCGTACGTGCCGTCAACAAGATGGACTTTCATTTTCGCCACACTCCTGCGCATTTCTTTTGATTCTTCAGCCCGCCTGCGCCAGCCACGCACGGCTTTGTGGGCCAAGGTTTTTTATTATGCTCCCATGTTAACTACAAAACTATCCAACTACCCTCATCTCGCGCGGCATGTCGCTCAACGACTCCGCGCCATTTTCGGTGATGACCATGTTATCTTCAATGCGCACACCATTACGACCCGGCAAATAAATTCCAGGCTCCACGGTGTAGGCCATGCCCACTTCGAGCAATTGCATATTGTCACCGCGCATGTATGGTTCTTCGTGTCCCTCCATGCCGATGCCATGACCGGTGCGATGCGTGAAAAAATTTCCGTAGCCCGCTTTTTCGATCACGTCGCGCGTGGCCTTGTCCACGCTCGCGCATGTCGCGCCGGGTTTTCCAGCAGCGCGGCCTGCGGCATTCGCCTCCTGCACAACTTTGTGAATCTTTGCATATTCTTCATCAACATCTCCAACAGCAAAAGTGCGTGTCAGGTCAGAGATGTAACCATCGTGCGCCGCGCCCCAGTCGACCACGAGCATGTCACCGCGCTGAAGTTTTCTGTCAGTGGGCGACGCGTGCGGGTTGGCCGCATTGAGTCCAGCCGAAACGATCGGGCTAAACGGCATCTCCGGCTCCGAGCCATGACGAAGCAACTGCACAACCAACTCGCTCGAGACTTCGCGCTCGGTCATGCCGACTTTAATTAACGGGATAGTCGACTCGAGGGCGTTTTGCGCAATCTCGACGGCCCGCTTCATTCTCTGGACTTCGAGCGGGTCCTTCCGCAAGCGAAGTTCCGCCAGCGACGAGGACGCGTCGGGAAAGTCCGCTGCGGGGGCGGCGTTGCGCACGTAGTTGAATTCCAACAAACGGAGTTGACGCGGCTCGACGCCGACCCGCTTCCCGTCGAGTCCGAGCGAAGCAATCGCGGCGCGGAAGGCGGCGTCCCAGTCAGCGGGATTCTCGGAGTAGGGAAAAGTCTGCATATCCTGCCCGACCATCTTTTGCATTTCAAGTTCAGGCAAAACGATGGCGGGTTTTTGGCCGGGGGCAAAAAGTAAAACGACAGGTCGCTCCATCAAATGGAAGTGCAGGCCGCTGAGATGCGTCAGCGTGGGACCCGGATTCAGAATCACTGCATCCAGATTCGAGTTGCGTAATGAGGCGGCGAGGGTGTCGAAGCGCGAGGGCATGGGAGGGTCTCCTTGGGAAAATATTATTGTAACAACCATATCGATGGTCGAGTAGGCGGTGCAAGTCCGCCGTATCGAGACCCTAAATAGCAGAGGGATTTTTGGTCGTGGTCTCGATAGGCCACTCGGGGTACCTCGCGGCTACTCGACCACCGTTGGATTTGAGGAGTCAACGTTTGCGTTTGGAAAGGTAATGAATCGTGATCCAGTCCACCAGCCAGGGCATGAGCACTTCGCCGAGAACGACAATGCGGTAATACCACGGCAGAATCACAACGCGGCGCGGATTCTTGGCGAGCTCCACCACGCGCGCCGCAACCTGCTCAGATGTGAGCGACGGAAATAATTTTCGCACACGCGAATTCTTCATCGGGTGATTGCCGGTGTGCAAACCAAATTCAGTTTTCGCCGGGCCTGGATAAATGCCCGAGACGTGGATTCCAAAAGGCGCGACTTCGCGGCGAAGCGCGTCGGTGAATCCGCGCACGCCAAATTTGCTGGCGGAATAAATTGTGTACGTCGGCGCGGCGATCCAGCCCGCGACGGAGGACATGTTGATGATGTGCCCGTGTCGACGCAAGAGCATCGACGGCAATACCGCGCGCGTCATCTGCATCGTGCCGAGCAGGTTGACTTGAATCAGTGTTTCGATGTCGCGCTCGGGGGAGAGCCGCTCATGCCAGTTGAGGCGACCGAAGCCGGCGTTGTTGAACAGGATATCTATCTGGCCGAAGAGTTCAAGAATCGTATTAACCGAAAGTTCGATCTCTTTGCGGTCAGCCACATCGAGAGGGACGGCGAAAGCCTGCCCGCCCTCGGCTTGAATCTTCGTCACCAGCGTCTGCAAGCGGTCAATGCGCCGCGCGGCCAGCACCACGGTGCAACCCTCGCGCGCAAACAGCCGCGCCGCGTCCTCGCCGAAACCGGAGGAGGCGCCTGTGATGAGTACGATTTTGCCTTTGAGTTCGTTGGACATAGTTTTAGTCAAAAGTCAAAGGTCAAAGGTCGCGCGCTTGTGACGTTTGACTTTCGACGTTTGACCGATTCTTAATTTTGTTCGTCTTCGTTATCATCTTTCTTCCCCTTCGGCCTCAACGGCTCGACAGACACTTCCTTCGACAGCGCGATCTCGAGCACCTGGTCCATGTGATTGACCGGCATAATCTTCAAATCTTTTTGCACTTGCTTCGGAATGTCCACCAAGTCCTTGACATTTCGCTCGGGGATGATGACGGTCTTGATGCCAGCGCGATGTGCGGCGAGCACTTTTTCGCGCAGTCCACCGATTGGCAAGACTCGTCCCCGCAGGGTGATCTCGCCGGTCATGGCTACATCTTTGAAGATAGGACGTCCCGTGAAAGCCGAGATGAGCGCAGTGGACATGGTGATGCCTGCGCTGGGTCCGTCTTTGGGGATGCCGCCCTCGGGCAGGTGCAGGTGAATGTCCACGCGGTCAAAGACCTCGTTGGGAATGTTGAGCGCCGCGGCGCGTGACTTGAGATACGACAGCCCCGCCTGCGCGGACTCTTGCATCACGTCGCCAACTTGACCCGTGATCTGTACGCCGCCCTTGCCCTCGAGCACGGCCACTTCGACGAACATGATCTCGCCGCCGTTTTCGGTCCACGCCAGGCCCGCGCCCACGCCGACTTCGTCCTTACGCTCGGCTTGAGTCAAAAAGAATTGCGGCGGACCGAGGAATTTCTCAATCAAATCGGGGGTGATGGTCTCGGGATATTTTTTCCCTTCGGCCTTCGTGCGCGCAATCTTGCGGCAGGAACGTCCGATCTCGCGCTCTAAGTTGCGCACGCCCGCTTCAAAGGTGTACTCACGAATAATCTTCTGCAGACTCTGGGTCTCGAAGTTCACGCCCAAAGTGTCAATTCCATTTTCTTCAAACTGGCGCGGGATGAGATATTTCTCCGAGATGGCGAGTTTCTCTTCCTCGATGTAGCCCGAGAACTCGATGACTTCGAGTCGGTCCAACAGCGCGGGCGGAATCGGACCGAGGTAGTTGGCCGTGGTGACGAACATCACCTTCGACAAGTCAAAAGGCAGTTCGAGATAGTGGTCGCTGAAAGAATTATTCTGTTCGGGGTCGAGCACTTCGAGCAGCGCAGAGGCCGGGTCACCGCGAAAGTCAGAATACAGTTTGTCAATTTCATCGAGCATGAACAGCGGATTCGCCGTGCCTGCGCGCTTCATCGTTTGCAGAATCCGCCCGGGGAGCGCGCCGATGTATGTGCGGCGATGTCCGCGAATCTCAGCCTCGTCACGCACGCCGCCCAACGAGACGCGCACAAATTTGCGCCCGAGCGCCTCGGCGATGGAACGTCCCAGCGAGGTCTTGCCCGTGCCGGGCGGACCGACGAAGCACAGAATCGGCTGACGTTCCTTCTTGGGCTTGAGCGAGCGCACCGCGATATATTCGAGGATGCGGTCTTTGGGTTTTTTTAATCCATAATGATCGCGATCCAAAATGCGACTCGCGTTTTTCACGTCGAGGTTGTCCTCGGTCATCGTGGCCCAGGGCAAATCCAAAATCCAATCGAGGTAGGTGCGGATGATGCCGACTTCGGGCGCCATGGGCGGCATTTGATTCAGTCGCTCCAATTCTTTCATCGCAACCTTGCGCGCTTCGTCAGGCAGGGCGGCTTTCTCGAGACGAGATTTCAAGTCACCGGCTTCGCGGGTGAACACGTCGCCTTCGCCGAGTTCATTTTGAATCTGCTTCATTTGTTCGCGCAGATAAAACTCGCGCTGACTCTTGTCCACTTCGTTTTGCACGCGCGAGTGAATCTCGTCCTCGAGTTCGAGCACGTCCGTTTCTTCAGCCAGCGCTTTGTTGACCGCAACAAGGCGCGCGCGCGGGTCGGGGGTTATTAAAAGATTCTGTTTCTGTTGCAACGTAAACGAAAGCGACGTGGAGATCATGTCTGCGAGCCAGCCGGGTTCGGCAATGTTCATCGCGAAGAGATGCGCCTCCTCGGGGATGGAACGGTCCAGTTGCACGACCCCCTCAAAGAGGTCCAGCACCGAGCGCATCAGCGCTTGAGTCTGTCGGTCGGCGGTCGTCGGCTCAACGATGACGCGCGCGCGCACTTTGATGAAGGGCTTAACGCGCAGGAACTCGAGAATCTGCACTCGTCGGCGACCCTGCACGAGCGCGGACGATGAGCCGTCGGGCATCGAGAGCAAGCGGCCCACGGCCATCTCCACGCCGATGGGCAGAAAATCCTTGAGGCCGGGTTCTTCAATGTCCGCGTCGCTTTGCGTCAGGCCGATGACAGTTTGGTTGCGCGTCTGCGCCTCTTGCAAGGCGAGGATGGATGACTCGCGCCCGACAAAAATCGGCGAGACCATGCGCGGAAAAACAACCATGTCGCGCAACGGCAACACGAGCGCTTCGATAATGCCGTCGGCGCTGGGTTCCATGTTTGGAACGCGATAGAGTTCCTCGGTGCGCTGTGAAAGCGCGAGGTTAAAATTTTCGTCTTCTTCGAACCAATCGTTTGGGTTATTCATTTTTGCCACGGATTTACCCTTGGGGGTACGATGTCACGGATTTACGCGGATTATTTTTTGTTCCACGCGGACATTACCTCGGCGGTGACGAACATCGACCCCGCCGAGAGCACAATGCTACCATCATTTGCGGATAGCTCCAACGCCCGCGCCAATGCGGCCTCAACCGGAGTTCGCGCCTCGGACTCAATTTGAGCGGATTCAGCCAACCCGATAATCGTCGCCACTTCAAGCGCGCGCGGATGGTCGGCGCGCGTGACGATGATGCGTTTGATTTTCGATTTCATCTCGCGGAACATGCCCGGAATATTTTTATCCTCCGACGCGCCAAAAATTAAATAAACGGGCCGCGCCGGAAAATATGTTTCGAGCGTCTCACGCAATTTGGCAAACGAGTCGTCGTTGTGCGCCGAGTCAAAAATGACCGGCGGCTCGCGGCGCACGACTTCGAAGCGGGCCGGCCATTTTACCTGCGCAAACCCGCGCTGGATAGCCTCGTCGGGAATCTCGAGTCCGCTGACTTTGAGGGCGGCGTAGGCGGTGGCGGCGTTGGTGAGTTGGTGGGAACCGAGGAGAGGAATGCGGAAAGATGAAGGATGAAAGATGAAAGCGATGCCCTGAGCTTGTCGAAGGGATGAAAGAAGGGAGAAGGATTGGCCGTCGAGGGACGAGGATTGCAGTTCAAAATTTAAATCTCGCCCCACCAGAGTTAGCGGCGCATGTCTTTCACTGGCTACGCGCTCGAGAACTTCGCGGGCCTCGTCTTTTTGCGGCGACGAAACGACGGGCACGCCCTCTTTAATGATGCCCGCCTTCTCCCCTGCTATCTTCGCCAGCGTGTCGCCGAGCACGGCGGTGTGGTCCATTGAAAGGGACGTGATGACCGCAACGCGCGGCGTGACCACGTTGGTCGCGTCGAGGCGTCCGCCGAGTCCCACCTCGATGACGGCGGCGTTCACTCCATTTTTCGCGAAGGCCATAAAAGCCAGCGCGGTCGTGATTTCAAAAGTAGTCAACTTTTCGATTTTCGCCACCGCAGGCTTAATTTCTTCCACCAACTCTGCCAATTGCGCGTGCGAGATAGGCTGACCATTTACTTGAATCCGCTCGCAAAAATCCAGCAAATGCGGCGATGTGTAGAGGCCAGTCTTAAATCCCGCGGCCACCAGCGCCGATGCACACAGCGCGGACGTGGAGCCTTTGCCCTTCGTCCCTGCCACGTGGATGATCGGATAATTATTTTGCGGGTTGCCGAGCGCGTCCATCAACGCGAACATGCGATCAAGGCTGAAGTCCGCCTTGGCGAGTTCGGAGGAATGTTTGAGGCTATAATCCACGAAACCGTACAGATAATCGAGGGCAGAGTTGTAAGCGGAGTCCATGCGCGGGATTGTAATCGCAACGCGTGACAAAATCCGTTTTTGAATGGGATTTTCTAGCCACCTGACACTTTCAAGAAAACGGTGGTCGAGTAGCCACGAGCGATCTTCTCGTGGCGTATCGAGACCACATTTACGGGCAATTTCGGTTTTCGGTGGCCTCGATACGGCGGAAGAGCGCCGCCTACTCGACCACCAGCGTTCTTTTGGATCAAACTGTCAGGTATCTAGGAGCTTTTTAGATGAAGGCGCGAAATTTTCTTCTGCTGACAATTTTTCTACTTGCGAGTCTCCTGCCCGCCTGTCAGCGCGCGCCGAGCAATCAAATTTCCTTCATGGTCTTTGGCGACCCCGCCGAACTGGCCGCGTATCAGTCGCTGGTGCAGGCTTTTTCAAAAACGCATCCCGAAATTCAAGTGGAGTTGATTCACATCCCGGGCCAGGCCGACTACCGCAAGCGCCTCGCCGCCGACCTGACAGCGGGTGCGCCCGCCGACGTGGTCTTGATTAATTATCGGCGCTATGCCGCGTTTGCGTCCATCGGTGCGCTGACACCGATGGACGAATATCTTTCCGATTCAAAAATTGTTTCGCGCGAAGACTTTTATCCCGAATCGTTCGACCCTTTCATCTGGGAAGGACAGTTGATGTGCATCCCGCAGAACATCTCCAGTTTGGTGGTGTACTACAACAAGGATTTATTCCGCGCCGCGAACCTGCCCTTCCCCGCCGACGATTGGACCTGGGACGAATTCCTCACCGCCGCGCAGGCGTTGACCCGAGATACGAACGGCGACAGTACGCCCGACCAGTTTGGGGCGGGGCTTGAGCCGTCGCTGATTCGCTTTGCGCCTTTCGTCTGGCAGGCGGGCGGCGAACTCGTCGACGATGCGACTCAGCCCACGATGCTTTTGCTCGACAGCACAGAGGCCTTCGAAGCGGCGGATTTTTTCTTCAGTTTACAAAACGTGCATCACGTAGTGCCGAACGCCGCCGAGGAATCCGCTGAGGATAGCGAGAGCCGCTTCTTGAACGGGCGCACGGCGATGTATTTCAACAGCCGCCGCGGTGTGCCCACGTATCGCGAGTCTGCGGCCTTCGACTGGGACGTGGCCGCCCTGCCGCGCGGAAAAACGCAGGCCGGCATTTTGCACACCGACGGATATTGCCTGCCCAGCGCTTCGAAAAATAAAGACGCCGCGTGGACCTTCATCGAGTTCGCCAACTCGCCCGAGGGACAAACCATCGTGGCCGCGTCGGGGCGCACGGTGCCTTCGTTGATGGCTGTGGCCAAGTCGCCCGCCTTCCTCGACTCAAATAAAAAACCCGCGAACAGCAGCATCTTCCTCGATTCGATTCCGTTCATCCGCGCCCTGCCGGTGCATCCCAACTGGGCCGAGATCGAAGACATCGCCGGCGAAGAACTGCGGAGCGCCTTTTACGGCGACGCCGATCCATACGAAGCATTGTTCCGCGCCATCGCACGCACGCGCGAATTGTTCGTGGTTATTCCATGAGTTTGTTTTATGAATTCATCTTACGCATTTAGCCACAGAGCCCGCAGAGATTTATGAGTTTTCTTCTCAAGGTTTTCTCTGTGGACTCTGTGGCAACAAAAGACTTTCGCAAGATGTCTACTAATTTGCGCTATTCGCAATATTCACGTTGAGACTCTGAAATCATGACTTCATCCTCCCGCCGCCAGGCACTCCTCCTACTCTCGCCCTACTTGCTGGGGACGCTCCTGCTTGTGATTCTTCCTGCAGGCATTTCTTTCGCGCTGGCTTTCACGCGCTACAACGGCGTCACACCGCCGGTTTTCAACGGGGCGCAAAATTTTCAATATATGTGGCGCGAGCCGCTCTTTCGCGTCGCGCTGATCAACTCGGTGCTGTTCATCACGCAGGCCGTGCCTCTGCGTCTGCTCGGCGCGCTCGGGCTGGCTTTGTTGCTCAACCGCGCGCGGCGCGGAATCGGAGTCTATCGCGCGGCGGCCTACCTGCCCACCGTCATTCCAGATGTGGCTTATGCGCTCGTCTGGACGTGGATTCTCAACCCGCTTTACGGTCCGCTTAATTTCATTTTGGCCGCTCTCGGTTTGCCCACCCCCGCCTGGCTGACGGACCCGGCCTGGGCGTTGCGTTCCATCGTGTTCATGTCGCTGTTTCAAATTGGCGAGGGCTTTGTAATTTTGCTGGCCGGCCTGCGTCACATTCCGCGCGAGCTTTACGAGTCCGCGCAAATAGACGGGGCGGGCCGCCTGCATCAATTTTTTCACATCACCCTGCCCTTGCTCAGCCCGTGGTTAATTCTGCTCAGCATTCGCGACATCGCCGTCTCGTTTCAAAGCACATTCACTCCGGCCTACATCATGACGCGCGGCGGCCCCTATTACGCAACATTCTTTACTCCGCTGATGATCTACGAAGAGGCCTTCAATAATCTGCGCTTCGGCACCGGCGCGGCGCTGACGCTGATCGTCTTTGCAGTGACGTTGTGCTTAACCCTGCTGGCTTATTTTGCATTCGATGACTGGGGACTCGATGAAAATTAAATTACTGCGCTGGAGTTCTTTGACTCTGCGTTTTTTAAGCGGACACCTCCTGCCCATCCTGATCAGCGGACTCTTCCTGCTCCCGTTATTTTGGATGCTCTCCGCCTCCCTGCGCATCCCGGGCACGCCTCCCACGCGGACCTTGGAGTGGGTTCCGCAACCCCTGACGTTTGGTAACTACGTCAGCATTTTCCACATCCTCCCGCTCGGGCGTTATCTACTTAACTCAGCCTTCGTCACGCTGACGGGTGTCCTGCTCACCTTGCTGACAGCTTCATTGGCCGGCTTCGGCATGTCGCGCCTTGGTCCGCGCGCGCGATTGCGCTTGTTGATACTTTCGATTATTTTGCAAATGATTCCGGTCAGCGCATTGTGGCTGGCGCGCTTCGTCTTCTTCGCGCGGCTGGGAATCAGCAACTCGCATTGGGCGCTGATCGCACCGGCGCTGATGGGCACCAGTCCGCTTTTTATTTTGCTCTTCTACTGGACCTTTCGCCGCATCGACCCAGCCATCTTTGAAACCGCCCAACTCGACGGGGCCAGCGTGATCAAAGTCTGGTGGCACATCGCCCTGCCGCTGGCGCGCCCCGCTTTAATGGCTGTGGGTATGCTGGCCTTCTTCTTCTATTGGAACGACTTCATCAATCCCCTGCTATATTTGCGCTCACAAAATTTATACACCCTGCCCGTGGGCCTGCTCCAACTGCAAGAAATGGACAAGACCAACTGGCCCCTGCTGATGGCCGCCTCCGTGCTCATCACCCTCCCCGCGCTGGCCGTCTTCGCCACGCTTCAGCGTGCAGTGTTGTGGTGGGATGTGGAATGAATGGCGAAAACAAAATCTGTGCAACGAATAATAAAATGTAGTTGGTAATATGCGGCATCATTGGCAGGTCATGTGGCTGTTGTATAATCCATTCAGCAGAGAGCGAAAGGTCCAGATGAAACCCGATTCATCCCCCCAACAACTGAACGAACACATCCTCCATCTCGAGCAGGAAGTCGCGCGCCTGCAAAGCGAACTGGCTGTTTTGCGCTCGCAAAAATTGGTGGAGGCCCTGCTGAATAGTGATGCTCCCCCGACGCGCGAAAATAAAACTGTCACCCGAACCGAACGCGGGCTGGTCATCAAGGGCACGCGCTTGACGCTTTACGCCATCATGGACGAAATCGCCAACGGAAAATCGCTGAAAGACATCCGCGACATCTATGAGTTGACCGATGCAGAAATGCTGGATGTGCTTGACTACATCCATTTGAATAAAGAGGCTGTGGAAGAAGAATATCGCGAAGTCCTGCAATCGGCGGAAGAAAACCGCAAATATTGGGAGGGACGCAACCGCGAGTTAACAAAACAAAACTACCAACAACTGGAAACCGTCCGCGCAAAACTGCAGGAATGGCGGGAGCAGTACCGCACAGACGATAAATCATGAAAGTATTGGTTGACCATCACCTGAAAAAACAAGGCATTCTGCTTTGGGCCACATTGGGGAGCGAGGGCTGGCTTAAGCTACTCGACATCCCCATGCTCACCTTTAACGACGTGGGGCTTCCCATCAACAGTAACGACCGCGACGTATGGCGCTTTGCGCAGGAAAAGAAGTTAATCCTGCTGACGGGAAATCGAAATAAAGACGCGTTGATTCTTTGGAACAAACCATTCGAGATGAAAATCAGGCCGACTCACTTCCCGTCATCACCATCGGCATGGTTGATCGCCTCGAAGAACGCTCCTATCGCGAACAGTGCGCCGAAAAACTTGTGGGGATTATTTTGAGCATCGAAGATTATCTGGGCGTCGGACGGATTTACATTCCGTAATCACACAAGCCTTTTGCATGCCTGCCACCCACACCCTCCGCCTGCGCCTCACTCAAAGTAAAGCGCGGACGAATAAATCCGCTGATGGCACGCTTGCGCCGGCTTGACAATACATCCTGCCGAACGTACAATTTGTACGAGTTGTACGTTTTGTACACAGGAGACCCAAATGCCCAATACAACTGTAAAAAGCGGCGAGGCGCGCACCAAATTCCGCGATCTGCTCGATCAGGTTCTTTCCGGCAAAGGCGATGTGATTATCGAGCGTAACGGCAAGAACGTGGCGGTCATGATTCCCGCCGCAGATTACGAGCAGATTCGCGAAGAGCTGGATGAACTGCGCGCCGTCCGTGAGGCCGCCGCGTCCTATGAAGAGTGGAAGAAGAATCCCTCCGTAGGCCGCCCATTTGAAGAAGTTGATGCAGAACTGGACAAGCCTGCATGACGGGGACTCATTGGCAAGTCATCCTCCATCGCAAAGCAGAAAAAATGCTTAAGCGACTGGATGGCGATATTCGCGAGCGCATCCGTGTAGCGATTCGCGGGCTGGCCAACGAACCGCGTCCGCTGGGCGTGAAAAAATTAACAGGCTACGAAAACCTTTTTCGCATCCGCGTGGGGGACTGGCGAATCATCTATGCCATCGAAGACGATAAATTAATTGTGCTCGTACTTGAAATCTCCACACGCGGCGGCGCATACCGAGATTTTTGATGCTCGCCACCCTCACCCTCCACTTACTCATCCCCGCGTGTGCCTCGCTCAAAGAAAAGCGTGGACGAATCAAGCCGCTGATGGCGCGCCTGCGCCGCGAGTTTAACGTCTCTGTGGCCGAGATGGATTTGCAGGACAAGTGGAACGAGGCCGTCATCGCCTGCGTTATGGTCAACAGCGACGCAGTTGTCTTGCGCCAGTCTTTGCAAACCGTATCCAAATGGGTCCACGCCAATTGGACAGA
>VFKQ01000061.1 GCA_009885445.1 Anaerolineaceae bacterium
AACCGCACCATGATTCCGGGCATCATCGTCAGCGCGGTGTGTCACGTCCCGTTTGCGTGTCATCCATCTTATGCGCAGGGATACTATGATCGCGACAACGAGTTTTATCTGGCCTGGGACAAGGTCAGCGAATCGGTGGAAGATGTGAAAAAATATTTAGACGAATGGGTGCATGGCGTGAAAGACCGCGACGAGTATTGGAAAAAACTTGGCGAAGAAACGCACCAGCGCCTTGAAGTACAAAGGCTGATGAGCGAGCCGATTAATTATGGGAAATATTGACAAGCGGTACACAGGTAAACACGTAGACAAGTAGACACGTGTTTACCTGTGTACTTGTGTACCTGTCTACTTTTACACTTGGAGCAAATGTGACCGAACAAATCTATTCCTCCGCAGAACTAATGATCGTCAACGCCGCGCGCCTGTTGCGTGATGGCGACGTTGTCTTCGTTGGAGTCGGCCAGCCGAATCTGGCCTGCAACCTCGCCAAGCGGACTCACGCGCCCAACCTCGTCATGATTTACGAAGCCGGAGTCATCGGCGCGGAGCCGGCGCGTTTGCCCCTTTCCATCGGCGACCCGACACTTGTCAGCGGTGCGCTTTCGGTGTGTAGCATGTTCGACATTTTTTCGAACTACCTCCAGCGCGGCAACGTGGACGTGGGTTTCATGGGCGGCGCGCAAATTGACAAGTACGGCAACATCAACGCCACGGTCATCGGCGACTATAGCAAACCTAAAGTCCGCTTGCCCGGTTCGGGCGGCTCGCAGGAAATTGCGGCGTGGGCGAATCGCTGTTACATTATGACGCCGCACCAGAAGCGACGCTTCCCCGAACGCGCGGACTTCCGCACCTCCGTCGGCGCGCTGGATGGCGGCGACGAACGTCAGCGCATCGGACTGCGCGGACGCGGCATGCAAGCGGTGGTGACGGACATCGGCCTGCTCGAACCCGACCAAACGGGCGAATTGATTCTTGCCGCACTTCATCCGCGCAAAACTGTCGAGGACGCTAAAGCCAACACTGGCTGGGATTTGAAAGTGGCATCAGAAGTGCGCACGACGGAATTTGTCAGCGAGCGCGAGTTGATAATTTTGCGCGAGCAACTCGACCCGACGGGACTTTATTTGAAGAGCGCGGGGTGAAGAATAGAGAATGGTCAATGGTGATTTAGAGAGAATTGGACGCGGCTTAGGCAGTCCAATAGCCAGCCGACGAAGGTCGGCTTCGTAAATGTAGCGGCGACTTTAGTCGCCGAACCAAAAAACCGCATACAATATCCCCAGAACCCCATGCCCACATTCTTCCCGCATCTCGGACAAACCCAAACCAACGCCCCGGCGGATTTTCTCAGCGCTCGACAGGCTGGACTGCGCGAGAGCAAAGCCAGCGCCCTGATCGAGATTGAAATAGACGCCACGCGCCAGATGGTCCTGCTCTTCGCGCACGGCGAACAAGTGGGTGCCTTCGTAGTGGACAACGCTCAAGCGCGGCCCGTCGTCATTCACGAACTGCCTCCCGCCTGGGTAGCGGCAAAAAAATCCTATCGTCTCGCCATATTGCCAGATGTGGCCGCGCGCCTGGCCTGGCTGGCTTGCGAATCGCAACAACGCAACGCGCTCACCCTCAGCGGCCCAGAGGCGTGGACGCGCCAACTAAATCTATGGAGAGACGCGCGCTTTGCCGGGCTGGCGCAAGTCAGCTCTGCTTCAGAGCAGGCCTTCGCCTATTTTCAAAATGGCCGGCCCGTCAAACAAGATACTATCTTTAGCAATGCAGATGGATTCTCCTCCAGCCTGCCCGAGCAATGGCACGAAAAAGACATACAGGTAGTCACCTACGAAATCAACCCGGCCAGCGTGGCGAATCAGTGTTTGCAATTACGCCAAAGCACACGACGCTGGAGCAATGCCGTTCTGAAAAGCTACCGCAACATCGCTGGTCAGAAATTACTTCAAGTCATGAACCACGATGTCATGCTCCACATCCGTCCACGGCAGTGGAATATTCAAGTGGAAGAAGAAGGCATTCTCGACGAGCACTTCTTTCCCGCCGTCGCGCAACAGGCGCAGGCCTATCAAACCGTCCTGCTGGCTTGCAACCAACAAATGAGCTTCGCCATCGGCGATTACCTCACCCGCCGCATCCTCATCGAAATGTTCGACGAGTTAAGCCGCGACGAACGCAGCACACTCGAAAATCACCGCTTAATTCCGGCGTCAATTTCAGCATAAGAGGGCTAATTGAAATCATCCATCGCTTCCCCTACGCGCGCCAACGACCAATTGCATTTACGCTGGGCCATGTATGCCAGCATCATGCTCACAGCCTTGTTTATTTGGGTCTATCATTACGAACCCTTCACCCAGATTTCGGAGTACGTCAACGACAAGGTGTTAGACATCCTCACCCTCATCCCCTCGCTGGCCGCCGCCTATTGGGGCACAAAGCTGGCGCGGCACTTCAATCAGGCCGAGCCGCCTTATCGAATCTGGAATACTTTCGCCATCGGCTGGTGGTTTTGGGTGGGCGGCGAACTGCTCGGTTTTGTCTACGACGCAATCTATCGCAATAGCAGTTATCCCGAACTGACTCTGATTGACCTATTTTGGGCGCTCGGTTATTTTTTCTTTGGCATCTCGCTCTATTACCAATTCAAACTTATTAATTTCGGCAAACAGCGGCGCTTGTCTCTGCTGTATTTTCTCTTCATCGCCATTGCGCTGGCCCTCGCTTATGCGCTCACGCAGTGGGCGTTCAACGCCGGCCTCGGCGCAGACACGGCCTGGCTCGTGGTCTACATCTCCATCCTCTACCCCGTCTTCGACACATTTCAAGGCGGCGCGGCACTGCGTTTATTTTTCCTTTTTGGTCGCGGCTATCTCGGTCGTCCGTGGTGGGGCCTGATCGCCTTCGCCATCGCAGACTCGATCTACATTTTCTTCTGGCTCGGCGGCGACCAATGGATTTCACCTCAAGCCTACACCCTGCTCGACTTATTCTCCTCCACAGCCTATCTCAGCGGATACATCATCTCGGCTCTTGCCTTCCTCGTAGCGGGTGACCGTCTCGACAGCCTCTCTGCTCCTCAGGCATATCACGCCCCCGCTCAAGCGGGGGACTGATATGCCCTTCACAGAAATTAACCTCCAGCGAGAATTGGGGTATGACGGCGCGCATTATTCAAGCAGTGCTTTTTGATTTGGGCGGAACGCTGATGTATTCGCGCGAACCGTGGGAACCGATTCTCGAGCGCGGCTATCGCGCCATGGCCGAATCATTTTATGCGCAGGGGCTGGACGTTGACCCGCACGATTTACCGCGCGCCATCCGCTATCACCTTGACCAGTATTTCACACGCCGCGAGAAAGATTTTTATGAAACCACCTACGTCGCCGTCCTACGCGAGTTATTGAAAGACAAAGGTCACCCGCAAGTGCAGGTCGCCGTCATCCGCCGCGCATTGGACGCGTTCTACGCTCACACTCAACCCAACTGGACTCTCGAAGACGACGCCCTGCTGACTCTGCGCACGCTCGAAGCGGGCGGCTATCATCTCGGGCTGGTCTCCAACGCGGGCGACAATCAGGATGTCTTTCAATTGGTCAATCGTTTTAAAATAGAACCCTTCTTCGACTTCGTGCTCACCTCTGCGGCCTGTTCGTATCGCAAACCGCATGCGCGCATCTTCGAACTTGCGTTGGCGCACTGGCATATTCCTGCGCGCGAAATCGCCATGGTCGGCGACAGCCTCGAAGCGGACATCGCCGGCGCAAGCGCCATGGGTTTGTACACCGCCTGGATCTCGCGTCGCGCCCCTCGGACGGCGACCCGCTCCACAGTGCGGCCCGATGCGGAGTTGACGTCGCTGATCGAATTGCCGGCGTTGTTGAGTCGTCTGTCAGCATGATAGAATCGCGCGATGAATCCTCCCTCCAATAAAAAATTAATTGCATACCTGTGCCTGCTCGCGGGAATTTTTGCGTTGGGCATGACAGCCATGTTTGTGCGCTGGGCCAACGCGCCCGGGCCGATGACAGCATTTTATCGTCTGGCGATTGCGTCTCTGCTGACATTGCCGATTTTTGTTTTTCAATTGCGGCGCAATCCAAAAATTCCGTGGGCGCATTTTCTTTTTCCAGTGCTGGGCGGAATTTTAACTGCCGGCGATTTTGCATTTTGGTACACGTCGGTGGGCTACACCACGGCGGCGAATGCGACTTTGCTGGGCAACACCGCGCCGCTGTGGGTGGCGTTGATTGCGGCCCTGTTTTTTCGCGAACGCCTGACGCGCGCTTTTTGGCTCGGGCTGACTCTCGCTTTGAGCGGGTCGGCGCTGATCGTGAGCCGCGACTTTTTGTTGCACCCCACGCTCGGCCTGGGCGACATGCTCGCGCTAACCGCCGCATTTTTTTATGGCGGTTACATGCTCGTCACACAACGCGGACGCGCGCGCATGGACGCCTTCCCCTACTGGTGGGTCACTTCGTTCTCTGCGACGATAAGTTTGCTGATCATTAATCTTGTGCTGGGCAATTCATTCAGCGGATACTCCGCACAGACCTGGCAGGTGTTTTTTGCCAGCGCATTTGTTTCGCAGTTGATCGGCTATCTGGCGATTTCGTACGCACTCGGGCATTTACCCGCCTCCGTCGTCTCACCGACGATGATCGGCCAACCCATCGTGACGACGATTCTCGCCATCCCTCTGCTGGGCGAATCGCCGAATGGCTGGCAGGTTGCGGGCGGAGCATTGGCGCTGGCCGGAATTTATCTGGTCAATCAGGCGCACATGCGCGCAGAAAAAAATCCTGCACTTGCAGGCTAAACCTCTCACTCATGTAAAAAGGAGCACACAATGGACACCTACGAAAAGAATGTTGACAAGGCCGCAAAAAAATTAGAGTCGCTGGCGAGCGGAGCGAACCGTGTTCGCAACGGCTGCATCGCTGTCCTCGCTAATTTATTCTTCGCCGCCTTCTGCTTGTGGGGCGTGTATGCCGGTTATCAAAGTTGGCAATTAGGAGCCAACGGCCAAACGGCAACCGCAATCGTCGTCCGCATGGATGAACAAAGCGACTCGGAGGGAGGCTGTTGCACGTATGTGCCGGTCATGGAATACACGGTGGACGGCCAAACCTACACAATGCGCGGCAACACGGCTTCCGATCCGCCGCAATATCGCGTGGGTGAAGAAGTTCCGATTCTGTACGATCCGGCTGCGCCCGACAAGGCTCAAATCAATCGTTGGTCTGAGCGCTGGCTCATGCCGCTTATTTTGATTCCTTCGATGCTAATTGCCGCGCTCGTGGTGAATTTTTTCATGCTCCGCGCCATCCGTCGCGGCGAGGATATTAGCCAATAATTCGCCAGCCGTAAAATGTTGAGCCGTTGTATAATCTGCGACAGTAAGCCAGCGAGCCAAAGGAGAAAACTATGGATATCGAAGTTCGTACTGAAAATGGCAGAGTCCCTGTAACTGTTGTGCACGTGCATGGCAATCTTGATTCAGCCTCCTACGAAGATTTTCAATCCAAGGCAGAGGCGTTGATCGCGGGCGGAGCACATCACATGCTGATTGATCTGGCGCATGTCTCCCACGTCAGCAGTGCCGGCTTCCGCGCTTTCCATACCCTGTTCAACAAGTTACGCGCCATTCACCTGGATGATAACTTGAGCG
>VFKQ01000367.1 GCA_009885445.1 Anaerolineaceae bacterium
ATGACCATTTCACAGGTTCTTGAAGTCGCCATCGGACTCGTACTCGTCTACTATTTACTCGGCTCCATCGTCTCGTGGGCCACGCGCAGCTTACTCGAAGCGCAGGAGACTCGCGGCAAGACCCTTGAGGAATATCTAAAGAAGATTGCCGGCGAGAAGACAGTGGACCTGACCAACCTGCCGCAGATGAAGGCACTCCAGCCGATTCGTTACAAGAGCGGTTTGAGCATGTTCATGGGTCGCGTGCCGCAAGCCGCCATGATCGAAAAAATTCCTGTGGCGACACTGGTGGACGCCTTCTTCGATATCAGCGGACTCACTGGCGCCTCTGGGATGAATGGTGATGCGCTGAAGAGTCACCTCGGCCAACTGCCGCCCTCCGAGGGGCGCGACGCTATGATTCAATGGGTAGATCAGGGCGTGGCCAGTGTCAATGGTCTGCGTTCGCGGGCCAGTTCTTATTTCACCGGCCTGCTCGATCAAGCAGGCAATACTTTCAAAGCCAACGCCCGCCGCATGGTTATACTTTTATCTATCGGCGTCACGCTCTTCTTCGGCACCGACAGCATTCAGCTGGCCAAAGACTTGTGGACCAATGCTGAGTTGCGCGCCATTACTGCCGCGCAGGCAGACATGATTGTCCAGGAAGGTGGCGGGGATCTGGAGCTTGAAACCATCCTCGCCGAATTGGACAAACTCTCCATCGTCAAATTTGGCTGGTGGCAGATTGGGAGCGCCCTGCCCGAAACCGCCAACGCGATGGACTGGCTGGGATTCATCGCGCTCAAATTGCTGGGGCTGGGCATCACCGCCGCGGCCGTTTCGCAAGGATCATCCTTCTGGTATGACCTGCTCAAGAAATTAACATCCCCAACCAAGGGCGGCGGAGGCGGCTCCAGTGGTGGGGGCGGTGGGGACTCAGAAGCAAAGGGTTGATAACGAAAACTCCGAGAGGCATCTCTCGGAGTTTTTTTTATTTTCCCTGCCAGCGCGCAAACACCGCCTGCGACAACAAACGCCCGGCGGATTTTTCGCGCGTCACCAATTCACCGCGATCCACGACTCCGCCAAATGGTTTCATCATTTCTTCGACGGCCTGCCCCACATGCAGAGCCGACGCGCGCACTGCGTAAACCGTCAGCGCAACAAACAGCGGAGAATCCGACAACACACTGCGGCAGGCGGATAACAAATCGGGGAGCGACTTGTACACCTCCCACACTTCGCCCTTCGGTCCTCGCCCAAATTTGGGCGGGTCCAGCACGATCCCATCGTATTTCACCCCGCGGCGGGATTCCCGCTCGACGAATTTGAGCGCGTCGTCCACGATCCAGCGAATGGATGCGCCGTCCAATTTTGAAGCGGACTGATTCTCTCGCCCCCAACTCACCGATTTTTTCGACGCGTCAATGTGAGTCACCTTCGCGCCCGCCGCCGCCAGCGCGAGACTCGCAATGCCGGTGTAGCCAAATAGGTTGAGCGCGTTCACGGGGCGATTCGCTTTTTGGGTCAGGCCCGCCATCCAGTCCCAGTGTGCGGCGACTTCGGGGAAAACGCCGAGGTGTCGCCCGGGCGTCGTCATCGCCCAAAAGCGCAATGACTCCCCTCTCCCTTTAGGAGAGAGGTTGGGGGTGAGGTCATATTTCATTTCCCAGCGTTCCGGCAATTTTGTTTTTTCAAGCCAGTGCCCGCCGCTTTCCTCGGCGCTGGGCTGAAAAACTGCGTGTGCAGAGTCCCATATTTTTTGGGGCAGGGCGCGGCTCCACATGGCTTGCGCTTCGGGGCGCGCAAATGTGTACGCGCCGAAGCGTTCGAGTTTGAGGCCGTCGCCCGAATCGAGCAATTCGTAATCGGCCCAGTTGGGCGAGTCGAGCAGGGTGAAGGGGGGAGTTGTGTGCATAAGGCGCGGGTGAATCCTAAAGTACTACTTGTATTTCAACCCAGAATCATGTAGAATGTGGGAGAAAGTGGTAAGAAGTGGTAAACGAGCGCCGGATGCATTCCGGCGTTCACTGCATTAAAAGGACAAGTAGCACAAATGTTCTTAGGTCAGTTCCAACACTCCATTGATGATAAGGGCCGCTTGATGGTGCCAGCGCGCTTCCGTGAGTTGTTGGAAGGCGGGGCTTACATCACGCAGGGTTTTGACAAATGCCTGATGGTGCTGACCGAGACGTACTTTAAAGAGGTGTACGACCGTATCAACGCCATGAACCTGGCCGATCCAACGGCCCGCCTCTTGCGCCGATTAATCCTTTCGAACGCGTACCCGGTGGAGGTGGATAAGGTGGGCCGTATCCTCGTTCCGGCAAACCTGCGTCAGGCCGTGGGTCTCGAATCTGAGACCATGGTGGCCGGGCAGGGCGAATACTTTGAAATTTGGACTCCCACCGATTGGGCCGGCCAGATGGCCCAGATCAGCGACACTGAAGCCAACAATCAACGCTTCTCCACGCTCAATCTTTCCTCAAAGCCGTAGTACCGAATCTGCGAAGCGCCCTGTGGGTAATTCGGTACTACCCCCGATGAATCACAAACCTGTACTTTATCAAGAGATTATACACGCGATGCGTCCGCACTCTGCCGGGCGCTATGTGGACGGCACACTCGGCGCGGGCGGTCACGCTCGCGGAATCTTGGAGGCCTGCGCGCCAGACGGGCGTTTGCTCGGGCTTGACCTAGACCCTCAAGCACTTGCGCTTGCCCGCGAGACATTGGCTCCTTTCGGTCAACGCGCAAGTCTGGCCCAGGCCTCCTACACTTCTTTGCCAGCCATGATCGCGCAAATGGGCTGGGACGCGGTGGACGGAATTTTGCTCGACCTCGGAATCTCCTCGATGCAAGTGGACACGCCCGAGCGCGGCTTTTCTTTTTTACACGACGCTCCGCTCGATATGCGTTTCAGCCCGCTCAATCCCGTGCGCGCCGCGGACCTCGTAAACGGGTTGCCCCAAGACGAGTTGATCGCGCTCCTCTTCCGCTACGGCGAAGAGCCACTTGCTAGACGCATCGCGCAGTCCATCCTGCGCGCGAGGCCGATAAGCACCACCTTCGAGTTGGTCGCGGCCATCGAATCAGTTTCACCGCGACGAGGCCGAGTCCACCCGGCGACGAAAACTTTTCAGGCTTTGCGCATCGCCGTCAACGAGGAGCTGGCCTCGGTGGAGGAAACGCTTCCGAAAGCCGTAGCCGCCCTAAAGTCCGGTGGCAGGCTCGCGGTGATTTCCTTCCACTCGCTGGAGGATCGCATCGTCAAGGATTTTTTCAGAGAGCAGAGTCGCGAATTAATTAATCCGCCGTATGAGCAAATTTATAAAGAGGAACGCAAGGCCATCCTCAAAGAAATTAATCGCAAGCCGATTATCGCAAGTGAAGAAGAAGTAACCGAGAACCCGCGAAGCCGCAGTGCAAAACTGAGAGTTGCAGAGAAAATATGATTAACGCAAACGTAACCAACATACCCCGTTTCGCCCATGCTTATCAACAGGCTCCCTGGCGTGTGCAACGTCAGTGGGTGGGCGCATTTTTGCTGGCGGTGCTGGCGCTGGCCATGGTGGCCGCGTTGTATTTGGACGTGACCGCGCGCGCCGCCATCACGGGCCGCGAGATTCAAGATTTGCAATTGCAGATCGCCTCCATCCAGCGCACCAACGCAGACTTGCAGACTCGCCTGGCCACTTCGCTTTCCACCAGCAACATGGCTTCGCGCGCTTTCACACTCGGCTTTCGTCCGGCTGAAGCGGGTGAGATTCATTATTTGATCGTGCCGGGTTTTTATCGCCCCTCGGCAGTGATGCTGGTCAGTTCTGCGCCGCAAAGCGTCACACAGACTTTGCCGCCTGAATACAGCGAGTCGCTTTTTGACTGGTTCGCTGATTTGCTCGGCCAGCCCGCGACGGGCCTGGCGGGGGTGACACCCTAATGCGACGCGAGTATGGCTGGCGCTCGAGTGCGCTGGCAATCGTCTTCGGCTTTTGCGCCTTTCTGATTCTGGGTCAGATGGTGCGTATTCAAACCAGCGCCGAAGCGGACATCTTTCGCGAGCAGGCCGAGTTGTTTGCTGGCAACTGGCGCACCTACTACCCCGAGCGCGGCAGAATCTACGACCGCAATGGACATTTGCTGGCTGGCAATGAACAGGTGTACACGGTGGGGGTGAACATCACCGAAATGAACGACGCGCAGGCCATCGCGCTGGCCGTCAGCGCAAATCTCGGGCTGGATTTCAATATCGTTTATCCGCAATTGCTCAACCCCGATGGGTTGACCTTTTTGACTTTAAAAGACTTTGTAACCGGCGACGAACTTGCGCCCTTGCAGGAAATGCAAAGACAAGTGAGCGCGCAGTCGCTGGCGGGCAACCGTCCCTCGCCGCTGGCTGGACTGGAATTTCAACCGCGTTTGCAACGCAGTTACCCCGAGCATGCGCTGGCCTCCAACTTGATTGGTTTTGTAAACCGCGAAGGCCGCGGTTATTTTGGCGTGGAAGAAAAATATAACAATTTGCTGGCGGGTAATCCTGTGCGTGTGTGGGTGCCCGAAGACCCCAACCGCGCCGCCGAACTGCCGCATGTGCCCGGCGGCACCACGCTGGTATTAACCATTGACCGCGATGTGCAATCTGCCGCCGAAGAGTCGCTGGATCAGGCGCTGATTGATACCGGCGCGCAAAACGGAACCATCATTATCATGGACCCAGCCAGCGGCGAAATTCTAGCCATGGCCACCACCCCGCGCATGGACTTGAATCAGTTTTGGAATTACAGCGCTTATTTCAACAACGCTTATGAATTCAACCCGGCCATCTCGATGCAATATGAGCCTGGCTCGGTCTTCAAAATTTTAACCATGGCTGGCGCGCTGGACATGGGCCTGGTGCAAGACCGCACACCATTTTTTGATACCGGCTCCATCATCGTCGGCGAAGTCAATATTCAAAACTGGGATCGTGGTTCGTGGGGCGCGCAGGATATGACCACCTGTTTGCAACACTCGCTTAACGTCTGCCTGGCTTGGGTCTCCACGCAAATGGGCGCGGACCATTTCTACGATTACATGCGGCGCTTTGGCATCGGTCACACCACCGGCATAGACCTGGCTGGCGAAGTGGCTGGCCGACTCAAGATGCCGCGCGATGATGATTGGTATCCAGTGGATTTGGGCACCAATGCCTTTGGTCAGGGCGTGGCGGTCACGCCCATCCAAATGTTGGCCGCGGTTTCAGCCGTGGCCAACGACGGACGCATGGTGACGCCGCGCATCTTAAATAGCATGGTGCGCGATGGCCGTCAGTTTAATATTCTGCCCAGCATTGCGGGCACACCCATCAGCGCACAGACGGCGCACACGCTCAGCCAAATGCTGGCGACTTCTTTGGAAAGCGAAGCCTCGATGGCCCTCATCCCCGGCTACCGCGTGGCTGGCAAAACAGGCACGGCGCAAATTCCGGTTAATGGCTATTACGATCCGAATCAAACCAATGTGTCCTTCGTCGGCTGGGGGCCGGTCGACGACCCGAAGTTCCTCGTCTACGTCTGGCTGGAGGGCCCCACCTCCTCGCCGTGGGCCAACGAGACCGCCGCGCCGCTCTTTGCCGAGATCGTCCAAAAGCTGGTCATCCTGCTCAATATCCCGCCCGATTTCATTCGTCTGCAAACTGCAAGTCAATGAGCCCACATGTTAACTCTGGCTGACGCGCTTGAAGCCCTGACGAACACCCGCATCCCTGCCTCACAGGTGATCACCGAGGCTTGCATAGACTCGCGTCAAGCCATCCCCGGCGGACTCTTCGTTGCGCTCCCCGGCGAACATGTGGACGGCCACGACTTTATTGCCGACGCCTTTCAGCGTGGCGCCTCCTTCGCTTTGATTCAGCGCGACGTAGACGCCTCATTGCGGACCTTGGACCTGCGTGCCGGTCTATCAGCCGATTCTCCCCTCAACCTTGACTCGCCCCTCTGCCTGCGCGTGGACAACAGCCTCGCCGCCCTGCAAAAAATTGCGCGCTACTGGCGGCGCAAACTCGACCTGCGCGTCATCGGCATCACTGGCAGTGTCGGCAAATCGTCCACAAAAGAAATGGTGGCCGAGGTGCTCGGTCAACGTTATCGCGCACTCAAAAATATTGGCAATTTCAATAATGAGATTGGCCTGCCGCTGACCATCCTCGGCCTGAGCGAGGGACACGAACGCGCCGTGCTCGAAATGGGTTTCTACGTCCCGGGCGAGATTGCGCTGTTGTGTGACATTGCGCAACCCGCTGTCGGCGTGGTCACGAACGTGGGCACCGTCCACGCAGAGCGGGCTGGTTCACAGGAGGCAATTTTTATCGGCAAGTCTGAACTCGTTCAGTCCCTGCCCGCCGCGCCCGAGGGAGTCGCCATTTTAAATTTCGACGACTCGTGGGTGCGCAAAATGGAAGAGAAGACTCGCGCGCGCGTTTTTTTCTACGGCTTGTCTTCCGAAGCCGACTTGTGGGCCGATGAGATTCAAGGCCTCGGGCTGGAGGGCATTCGTTTTCGTTTGCATTATCAAGGCGAGACTCTGCACGCGCGTGTGCCGTTAATTGGACGGCACTCCGTGCACACGGCATTGCGCGCCGCCGCCGTGGGACTCGTCGAAGGACTCACCTGGCAGGAAATTTTTGACGGCCTGCGTCAGGGACACACGCAGTTGCGCCTCGTGGCTGTGCGCAGTTCAATCGGCGCGCTTTTGCTCGACGACACATACAACGCCTCGCCAGAGTCTATGCTGGCCGCGCTTAATCTGTTGGATGAACTGGATGGCCGCAAGATCGCCGTGCTGGGCGACATGCTTGAGCTGGGTCCCTACGAAAAACAGGGACATGAAATGGTCGGCTTGCGCGCCGCGCGTGTGGCCGATGTTTTGCTCACGCTCGGTCCGCGCGCGCACATGATTGCCGAGGCCGCGCGTCGCGCTGGAATGCAAAAGGCGCGCATCCACGAATTTGAAGATATGAATCCGATTGTGGACTGGCTCAACAATAACCTCGCCGCCGACGACGCGGCGCTGATTAAAGGTTCGCGCGGTTTGCGCATGGACCGCATCGTTGCCAACCTGGAGACGCGCTCATGAACAACATGCCTTTTGTCTTGAGCCTGGCGGGCCTCTCCTTCATTATGACGGTCATTTGGGGCGGGCCGCTCTTGCGCGTTCTGCGTCATTTCAAGATCGGTAAATTGATTCGCGTCGAGGAGCCTGGCCATCACGCGGTGAAGATGGGCACGCCCACCATGGGCGGCGTGATGTTTATTGCGCCGGTGGTTTTGCTAACTTTGCTACTCAACTGGGCAGACTTGCAAGGCGTGGCCGGCATTGGACAATCAATCCTCGTGCCGCTGATCGTGCTGGTGTTTTTCGGCGCCCTCGGCGCAGTGGACGACTGGCAGGGCATTCGTGGCGCGCGTCGCGGCGAAGGCATGACCGCGCGCGCCAAATTAATTTGGCAAACCGTCTTTGCGCTGATGATTGCCTATGTGCTCAAATATGGTTTGCAGGTGCCCGATTTATATTTGCCGGGTGTCAACGTGGAGTTGGCCCTCGGCCCCGTCTATGTGTTGATTGCCGCCTTCATCATCGTGGCCGAATCAAATGCGATTAACTTCACCGACGGTCTGGATGGCCTGGCCGGTCTGATCTCTGCCACAGCCTTCGCGGCCTATGGCGTGATTGCGCTCATGCAGGGACAGGTCTTTGTGGCGCGCTTTTGCTTTATCCTCGTCGGCGCGCTGTTTGGTTTTTTATGGTTCAACGCGCACCCCGCCGAACTGTTCATGGGCGACACGGGTTCGCTGGCCCTCGGCGCGGCGCTGGGCGTTGTCGCCCTGATGACCGGTCACTGGGCGCTCTTGCCAGTGATTGGCATCGTGCCGCTCAGTGAAGCGCTCAGCTCCACATTGCAGATATTCTATTTCAAATGGACCAAAGGCAAGCGTCTCTTTAAGATGGCGCCGATTCATTTGCATTTCGAATTGCTCGGCTGGAGCGAAACGCAGGTGGTGCAACGCTTCTGGCTGATCGCATTAATGGCCGCGCTCTTCGGCGTGGCGCTGGCGTTGGTGTGATGTGAAAAATTATTCATTACTTTTTCACCGCGAAGCACAGGAAGACCGCGAAGGAAATATTTGGGCGCGAAGATTTCCCTTCGCGTCTCTAAAAAACGTTCGCGCTCTTCGCGGTAAAGATGTTGGCGGCAACGCATTATGAAAAATTGGAGCGGCACTCGTGTGCTCATCATCGGCGCCGCGCGGCAGGGGCAGGCCCTCGCTCGCTGGCTGGCGCGTCATGGCGCGCGCGTCACAGTGAACGACCTGCGTCCGCTGGACGAAATGCGCGCGGTGCAACAATCCCTCGCCGATGTGGACGTGGAATGGGTGCTCGGCGGCCACCCGCAAGAATTGCTTGAGCGCGTGGATGTCATCTGTCCCTCGGGCGGCGTGCCGCTGACCATGCCGATCGTGGCCGAAGCCCTGCGTCGCGGCATTCCGCTTTCGAACGACACGCAAATTTTTCTCGAAGCCGCGCCCTGCAAAACCATCGGCATCAGCGGCTCGGCAGGCAAGACCACCACGACGACTCTTGTTGGCGAAATGGCGAAGTTATCATTCAAAGATGAAAGCACAGAGATGAAAGATGAAAGCGATGTCCTGAGCCTGTCGAAGGGAAGAAAGAACGAAGAAAGTTCATCTCGCGGAGCGACCCTTCATCCTTCATCTTTCATCTTTCATCCTTCTGTATTCGTCGGCGGCAACATGGGTGACCCGCTGATTAATTATGTAGACGAAATGACTTCTGATTCTCTCGCCATTCTTGAGATTTCCAGTTTTCAACTCGAGCAAATGACTCTCTCAGTGAATATCGCCGCCGTGCTCAACGTCACGCCGAATCATCTTGATCGTCACGGCACGATGTCAGCCTACACTGCGGCCAAGGCGCGCCTGCTCGATTTTCAAAATGCAGACGACATCGCCATTTTGAATCGCGACGACGACGGCAGTTGGGGACTGCGCGACCACGTGCGCGGCCACTTGCGCGCCTTCAGCCTGCGCGCGCTCGACCCCGCCCTGAGCGGCTCGTGCCTCGATGGAAATTTACTATCCCTGCGCGGCGGAGCCACGTCCACGGCATTGCTGGCCCGCGAAAAGATTCAACTGCGCGGCGAACATAATTTGAGCAACGTGCTGGCCGCCTTCGCCATCGGCTCCGCGGCAGGACTCTCCGTCGAGGCCATGCGCGCCGCCGCAGAATCATTTCGCGGCGTGGCGCATCGTTTGGAGCTGGTGCGCGAACTGCACGGCGTGCGCTGGTACAACGACTCGATTGCCACCGCTCCCGAGCGGACCATGGCCGACATCCGCTCGTTTGATGAGCCGATCGTTTTATTGCTGGGTGGCCGTGATAAAGATTTGTCCTGGGACGATCTCGCGCAACTTGTGCATCAGCGCGTGGAGCATGTCGTGCTCTTCGGCGAGGCCGCAGAAAAAATTGAAGCGGCGCTCGGCCCGCTCGCAGGAGTCACCCGCACACAGGTGCGCTGTGAGACGTTGGAGGCGGCGATTCGCGCGGCGGCGCAGGTGGCGAGTCGCGGAGATGTCGTCTTGTTTTCACCGGGCGGCACAAGTTACGATGCGTTCAAAGATTTTGCAGAACGAGGAGAAAAGTTTAAAGCATGGGTATCTCAACTTTCATAAACCAGTCAGAAGAATCATCCGCGCGCGCGCGCAGTGTTGACCTGCCTTTGCTGTTGGCGGTGGGTTCGCTGTTGCTATTTGGTTTAATCATGCTCTTCTCGGCCTCCTGGGATTTTTCGCTGGGCGCGTACGATTCGCCCACGTACATGTTCAACCGCCAGTTGATGTGGCTCGCGCTGGGACTCGTCGGCGCTTTCGCGCTTTCGTTCATTGATTATCATTTGTGGCGCAAGTGGATCGTGCCAATCATGATATTAACTTTGATCATGCTCGTGACTGTGTTGTTGATGAACGAGATTCGTTTTGGCGCGAAGCGCGCGTTTTTCTCCGGCTCGGTGCAACCTTCCGAGTTGGCGAAACTCGTCAGCATTATTTATTTGAGCGTGTGGCTGTATGCCAAGCGCGAGCAACTGCACGACATCAGCCTTGGTTTGATTCCGCTGGGCGTTTTGCTGGGCATCGCCGGCGGCTTGATTTACTTGCAACCCGATCTGAGCGCCGCGGCCACATTGGTCATCATGGGCGGCCTGCTTTTCTTTTTAGCGGGCGGTGACTTGAAACAGATTTTGATTCTGCTCGCGCTGACGATGATCGTCGGCTGGGTGGTGGTGCAAGTCAGCGCCACGGGCCAGCAACGCGTCGGTGATTTTGTGGCCGGCATCAAAGACCCCACGCAATCTTCGTATCACGTGTTGCGCTCGTTCGAGGCCATCGTGCAGGGCGGAGTCTTCGGCGTGGGTATTGGCCGCGCCGACACAAAACTGACCGGCCTGCCCGTGCCGCCCACCGACAGTATTTTTGCGGTGCTGGCTGAGGAACTTGGTTTAATCGGCGCGATTTTTTTAATGGGCCTGTATGCCATGCTCATCTGGCGTGGACTGATTGTCGCGCGTCGCGCGCCGGATATGCTTGGTACACTGCTTGCAACCGGCCTTGTGTTGTGGATCGGCGTGGAGGCTTTAATTAACATGGCCGTGATGGTGGGTCTGATGCCGTTTGCGGGCAACGCTCTGCCGTTTATCAGCGCGGGCGGTTCGAGTCTCACGGTGTCACTCGCGGCGATTGGAATCTTATTAAATATTTCGCGTCAACAAAGTGTTGGCGCGCAGACAGACAATGATGAATGGAGGTCCTTCGGTGCGACTGTTAATTTGCGCGGGCGGAACGGGCGGCGGAGTGTATCCCGCACTCGCGGTGCATGAAGCCTTGAAGACACAACGTTCAAACCTGAACGTGTTGTGGGTCGGCGGCGATGGGGGCATGGAAGCCAGCCTGGTTCAACGCGCCGGAATTTCTTTCAAGGCAATTCCCGCCGCGGGTTTGCATGGCGTGGGCCTGCGCGCATTGCCGCGCAACTTTGCATTGCTCGCGCGCGGCTTCGCGGCCTCGCGAAAAATCCTGCGCGAATTTCGCCCCGACGTTTTATTTTTCACCGGCGGCTATCTCGCCGCGCCGATGGCGTTTGCTGGCGCGCGGATTCCGTCATTGGCTTTTGTGCCGGATGTTGAACCCGCGCTGGCGCTCAAAGCGATTGCGCCCTTGATGGACCGCGTCGCGCTGATCGGACCCGACTCAAAAAAATTTTTCTCCGCCCGCAAGCGACTCGTCGAAAGCGGCTATCCGGTTCGTGCCCACCTGTTGAGCGGGTCGCCGTCTGAGGCGCGCCTCAAACTCGGACTGCGCGCAGACAAGCCCGTCTTGCTCGTCTGGGGCGGCAGTCGCGGCGCGCGCTCGATCAATCAGGCGCTGATTCAACATTTGCCGCGAATGTTGCAACTGGCGCAAATCGTGCACATCAGCGGTGAGTTGGACTGGCCGCAAGTGCAGTCTGCGCGCGAGTCGCTGACGGTGAATCAGCAAAACGATTACCATGCTTACGCCTACTTGCACGAAGAGATGGGCGCGGCCCTCGTCAGCGCGGATTTGGTCGTCTCACGGGCGGGCGCATCCGTCCTCGGCGAGTATCCGCTATTGGGCTTGGCGTCGATTCTTGTGCCGTATCCACATGCGTGGCGTTATCAAAAAGTCAACGCGGATGCCCTCGCCAAACGCGGCGCGGCGGTGGTGCTTGAGGATGGACGCTTAATGGATGAACTGGCCAACGTTGTGCAAGCCCTGCTGGCCGATGCAGAAAAACTGAAAAGCCTGAGCGATGCGGCGCGCGCCCTGGCACAACCCGATGCGGCGCGGCGCATTGCAAGTCAACTTTTAGAACTGGCTGGAGAGGAACCCCTATGATCAGCATCGTTTATGTCTTCTGGATGTACGTGATCCTTTTTGCAGTGATCGGGCTGTTGCGCGGCTGGGCCAAGGAATTGCTGGTGGGCTTCAGCGTGATCGTTGGCCTGGCGCTCAACTTTATATTGCACAAATTTGTGCCGGTGGTCTCGAGCCTGAAGGAGGCCGATTCATCGCTGTTTTGGATTCGCTCCAGCATCCTGGTCATGCTTGTTTATTTTGGATACCAGACGGTGATCAGCCTGGCGCGTTTGCAGGCCGGTGGACGCCGCGAGCGCTTGCAGGATTCGATGTTTGGTTTCTTCCTTGGTGGCATCAACGGCTATTTGATCGTGGGCACGTTATGGTATTACCTGAGCGCGGCGAATTATCCGGGCCTTGCCATTCAACCTGCCACCGATCCCACCGTTACCGCCGCCATTAATAACCTGCTCAACATCATGCCCCCGCGCCTGCTCGGCGAACCGTGGATCTACTTCGCCGTCATCATCGTGCTGATCTTTATTCTGGTTGTTTATGTGTAGTGAATAGAGAGTAGTCTCGGTCTCGACCACGGCACTTGCGCTCGTGGCAAGTGTACGCCGCAATGTCTCGATAAACTCGACAACCAAGAGCGCGGCTACCCTTCGATAAACTCAGGACACCGCTCGACCACCAAGTCTCTAGTCTCTACTCCTCTAATGACCGATTACTAATTACTCCTCACTATTCTCTACTCCTCTAATTCTCTCTTTTACTTATGACTCACACCCACTTCATCGGCATCGGCGGAACCGGAATTTCTGCCATCGCACGCGTCTTGCTTGAGAGCGGACAATCCGTCTCTGGCTCAGATGCAGTGTTGTCGGCGTTTGCCGCGCAATTGCAAGCCGATGGGGCGACCGTGTTTGTGGGTCATCAGTCCGCCAACGTGGACGGCGCAGACGAAGTGGTGCGCTCCTCGGCAGTGGCCGACGACAACCCCGAAGTGGTCGAGGCGCGCAAACGCGGCATCCCTGTTTACAAACGCGCCGATTACCTGGGCCGCCTGATGGAAAATAAATTGGGCATCGCCATTGCCGGCGCGCATGGCAAGACCACCACCACCGCGATGGTCGCGTGGACGTTATTTGCGCTGGGCCGCGACCCTTCCTTCATTATTGGCTCCAGCCTCACCAACCTAAAGACCAACGCGCGCGCTGGCAAGGGCCGTCCGTTCGTGATCGAAGCGGACGAATATGACCGCATGTTCCTCGGCCTCAAGCCGCACATCGCCGTGGTCACCAATGTGGAGCACGACCACCCCGATTGTTATCCAACTTTCAAAGACATGTACACGGCCTTTGAGTCTTTTGTTAATTTACTTCCGCCAGATGGCACATTGATCGCCTGCCTCGACGACCCGGGCGCGGCCTCGCTTTTGCACACCGCCCGCCGCGCCGGACGCAATGTCCTCGCTTACGGCTTGCAGGGCGAGTCCACGCTCAACAGTCCGCAGTGGACTCTCGCGCGCAACCTGCAAGTCAACACGCGCGGCGGTTTTGATTATGAAGTAATCTCGAATCTTTTCCCCGAAAGCGAATCGATTCCTGTTTCTCTGCAAGTGCCCGGGCGGCACAATGTGCAAAACTCGCTGGTGGCCCTCGCCGTGGCGAGTCTGCTTGGCCTGCCGCCCAAACGCGCCGCCGATGCGCTGTCAGAATTTCGCGGCACGGGCCGTCGCTTCGAAGTCATTGGCGAAGCAAATGGAATCACCATCATCAACGACTATGGACATCACCCCACCGAAATTAAAGCGACACTCGCGGCCGCCCGCGCGCGTTATGCGGGTCGGCGACTATGGGCCGTGTGGCAACCGCACACATTTTCGCGCACCCAAACCCTCTTCGACAGTTTTGCCACCGCCTTCACTGATGCCGACGAAGTGCTCGTCACCGAAGTGTACGCCTCGCGCGAAGCCCAACAGGATTTCTCCAGCGCGATGATCGTCAGCTCGATGCACCATGTCTCGGCGCATTTCACCGCCGAACTAAGCGACGCTACAAAGTATTTGCTCGCCCACCTGCAACCGAACGACGTTCTCATCGTCCTTTCGGCGGGTGACGCCGACCAGGTCAGCGCGGATGTGCTGGCTGGGTTGTAGACAGGTAGACAGGTAAACAGGTAAACACGTTCACGCGCAACTATCCAACTACCCAACTACTTAACTATCAAACTAAAAAACTAAAAAACTAAAATGCAAATGACCGCCGATATCAAATCCGCTTTTGGGGTGCGCGCGCAGGAGAATATAATTCTTGCGCCGTACACGTCCGCGCGCATCGGCGGGCCAGCGGACTGGATGGTCACAGCCAACTCGGCAGATGAACTGGCTGAGACAGTCTCTCGCTTGTGGGAGATGAATCTCGATTATGTGATTCTCGGCGGCGGCTCGAACGTGCTGGTCAGTGATCGCGGTGTGCGCGGCGCGGTGGTGCTGAATCGCGCAAAGGGAGTTAACTTTCAAGAGGGCAACCCGCCAACAGTGCGGGCTGAGTCGGGCGTCGTGTTTAGTAATCTGGCGAATCGCGTCGCCGAAAAAAGTCTCGCGGGACTCGAATGGGCGGCGACAGTCCCGGGCACAATCGGCGGCGCGGTGGTTGGCAATGCTGGCTCGTTCGGCGGTGACATGGCTGGCAATTTGATTCATGCGGAGTTGCTCACCGAACATGGCCGCGAGACCTGGCCGGTGGAAAAATTTGAGTATGGATATCGCGCCAGTGCGCTGAAAAAGTCAACCTTAAAATTTGTGATTTTGAGCGCCGAGTTGCGTTTGAAACATGGCGTAAAAGAGGAAGTTCGGTTTAAAATTGGAGAGTTCACCGCCAAGCGCAAAGCCAGCCAGCCGCCGGGCGCAAGCATGGGTTCGATGTTTAAAAACCCAGCGGGCGACGCGGCGGGACGCCTGATCGAAGCCGCCGGTTTGAAGGGCGCGCGCATCGGCAATGCCGAGATCAGCGCGTTGCACGGGAATTTTTTTATCAACCACGGCGAGACGCAAGCCAGCGACATTCGTGCTTTGATCGAACTTGCACAAAAGACTGTTGCTGAAAAATTTAAAGTGGATTTAGAATTAGAGATTGAGATGATTGGCGAATGGTGAAGAAGACAGGTAGACAGGTAAACAGGTAGACACGTAACTAAAAAACTAAGTAACTATGACAACACAAACCTCTCCTAAAAAACTCCGCGTCGCCGTGCTCTTCGGTGGGCGCTCCGGCGAACATGACGTTTCGCTGATGTCTGCGCGCTCTGTCATCGCCGCGCTCGACCCGGCCAAGTATGAGATTTTCCCCGTGGGCATCACGCACGCGGGACATTGGTTGATGGGCGAAAATATTTTGGATGCGCTGGCAAATAACAAAACTGAATCGCTTGAACATGCGGCTATTTTCCCCGACCCACAACATGCCGGACTTCACGCACTGCGCAATATATTATCCCGCAGCGAAGCGGAGCGGATGCAGTACGAAAAAATTACCGACATTGACGTTATGTTCCCCGTCTTGCACGGCACCTTCGGCGAAGACGGCACCCTGCAAGGACTCTTCGAACTCGCCGACGTGGCCTACGTGGGCGCGGGCGTCGTCGGCTCGGCGGTGGGCATGGACAAAGGTATCTTCAAAGATGTGATGCGCGCCAACGACATCCCCGTTGTAGATTGGGTCATCTTGCGCCGCGCTGAGATTCAAAACGACATGGACGCCGCGATTCGTAAAGCCGAGTCTATCGGCGCGTATCCGCTGTTTGCCAAGCCCGCGAATCTCGGCTCGTCCGTCGGCATTACGAAATGCAACACGCGCGCCGATTTGGGCGAAGGCCTGATGGAAGCCGCCGCCTTTGACCGTCGCATCCTTGTCGAGCGTGGACTCGTCAACGCGCGCGAGATCGAAGTCAGCGTGTTGGGCAACGACGCGCCGATTTCATCGTTGGCCGGAGAAGTTTTACCGAGCCGCGAATTTTATTCGTACGAATCAAAATATGTAGACGGCACCAGCGGCCTCGTCATCCCCGCCGAAATCCCCGCAGAAACTTCAGAACGTATCCGCGAACTGGCCGTGCGCGCCTACAAAGCCATTGATTGCGCCGGCATGGCGCGCGCAGATTTCTTCCTCGAAAAAGAAACCGGCCGCGTTTTGCTCAACGAACTCAACACACTTCCGGGTTTTACGAGCATCAGCATGTATCCAAAACTTTGGAACGCCACAAATCTTTCGTACCCTCAACTCGTGGATCGCCTCATCGAACTCGCGCTGGAACGCAAAGCCGAGCGCGACGCCACCACGCGTGAATTTCGGAGCGCCCAATGAGCGACAAAAAAATAATAACCCGCGCCGAGATTGTGCGTCAGCGCCGCAAAGAGGAACAAGCGCGCCAATTGGCGAATCCAACTGCGCCAGCAACGAAGAAGCGGATTCCGACTCCGCCTCAACCCGCGTCCGCGATGCCGACTCGCAACGTGACAGTAGACGCGGCGACGGTGCGCATCAAACCCGCGCCCACATCGTCCCGAGGCTCGTACGGGAAAGCGGCTCGCCAGTATCAGGCCGTGGCCTCCGCCCTGGCGACTCCCGTCACGCAACTGCATGCGCCGGCCATGCAAAGTGTTCGTCTCGGTTGGAGGTCATTATCGTTTTTGTTGATAATTGTTTTTAGCGCGGCGACTTATTATGCGTTCACTCTGCCCATGTTCCGCGTTGGCGGCGCTACATTGGCGGGCAATCAATTCATCAGCGCCGCTGAAGTGGATCAGGCCATGGGCCTGGGCGGACAGCCCATTTTCATGGTCATTCCGGCGAATGCCGAATCGGCTTTGCGCTTAACCTTTCACGAAATTAAATCTGCGCATGTGACCGTGCAGTTGCCGAATCAGATCGTGGTGCAAATCAGCGAGCGTGTGCCGGTGATGCGCTGGGAGCAGGGCGGCGCGTTTACGTGGGTGGACGAAGAGGGCGTGGCCTTCCGTCCGCGCGGGGAGGTGGGCGGCCTGGTGGTGATAAACGCCTCAGCACCGCCTCCACCCGGCCCACGGTCCGCGAGTGACGCGTACGCGCCGGCCCCGTTTGTCGATCCGCAAATTGTGTCTGCGGCGCGTCTGCTGGCTCCGTATGTCCCGCAGGGGTCGGTGTTGTTGTACGATGCGAAATATGGAATCGGCTGGCGCGACGCGCGCGGTTGGGCAGTGTGGTTTGGGTCCAGCCCGGAGCAGATGGATTTGAAATTGCGCGTGTATATTGTGCTGGTGGATTCATTGGCGCAACGCGGCATTACGCCCGCAATGATCAATGTGGCGTTCCCGGATGCGCCTTATTATCGGTTAGGTCAATAACATGGATGAAATTATTGTAGGCATGGATGTGGGCACGACAAAAATCTGCACGCTGGTGGGGCGCGTGGAGGAGGGTCAGCGCATCCGCATTTTGGGCGTGGGCATTGAGCCGTCGGAGGGCATTCGCAAAGGCAACATTGTGGATTTGAATGCCGCCACGCAGGCTATTCAGCGTTCGGTGGAACGCGCCGAGCATACTTCCGGTTTGGAAATCACCAGCGCGTTGGTGAGTCTCGCGGGCGCGCATGTTTCGTCTGTTAATAGTCGCGGCGTTTCGGCCATCACCGGCGGCATCGTGGACGCGACGGATGTGGCGCGCGCGCTCGATCAGGCGCGGGCGATTGCGATTCCGTCGGACCGCGAGATCGTGCATGTGATTCAACGCGGTTATAACATTGACGGGCAGGACGGCATTCGTCAGCCAGTGGGTTTGCACGGTTATAAAATCGAAGTGGAGACTCATATCATCACTGCCTCGGGCGCAACGCTGGATAATTTGCGCCAGTGTGTGAGCGCGGCGGGTGTGAAGGACATGCAGTTTGTGTTGAACCCGCTGGCGTCGGCGGAAGTGACGTTGACGGAGAACGAACGTCAGATGGGCGTGGCTGTGTGCGATATTGGCGGCGGCACTACCGACCTGGCGATTTATGTCAACGGCGATGTGTGGCACACGATGGTGCTGGCCGTGGGCGGCAATCACATCACGCAGGATATTGCGCACGGGTTGCGTTTGCCCGTCTCGCAGGCTGAAGAAGTGAAGAAGCAACAAGGGCAAGCGCTGCGCTCCGAAGTTGGCCCGGAGGAATATTTTTCAATTCGCCCGTTTGGCGAAGACCATGCGGTGCAAATTAATCGCATGGACTTGACCTACATCATTGAAGCGCGCGTGAATGAAATTTTCAAATTGATCATGCAGGAAATTAAACGCTCGGGCTACGACGGGCTCTTGCCGGCGGGCGTGGTGTTGACGGGCGGCTCGTCGATGTTGCCGGGCATCAAACGCCTGGCCTCACAGGTGATGGGACTTCCCGTGCGCTCGGCGCAACCTGAAAATTTACTCGGCATGGTGGACAAGTTGAATTCGCCCGCCTATTCCACCGCTGTGGGCCTTCTGCATTGGGCCATGACGATGGGCGAGCACGAAAAGATGTTAGGTCGTGGCCGCAAGCGCCGCGGGAAAGGAGAACCAAATATGTTCTTTTCAAATATCAAGAATTGGTTGAAGAGGTTGTTGCCTTAGAACGGCGTCTGAAATACCTGCGTTTTAATCACGAAGGCACAAAGCCTCAAAGTCACCAACAATAAAAAAACTTCGTGGCTTAGCGCCTTGGTGGCTTCGTGATAAGGTTTTCAGATTAGCCATCATCCAAACCCTCTCCTGAGTACGGGAGAGGGGAGCAATGATGACCAAAAGTACTTTTGACCCTTCGTATAAAAAGCATTTGGATTTATAATCTTGAAAGGAGAAATTACATGGACTCAAACAAAACCACCAACAAAAATATTCAAGCGGAGCCTTTTGCGCGCATTAAAGTAATTGGCGTGGGCGGCGGCGGATCGAATGCTGTCAATCGCATGATTGACGAGGGTATTCAAGGTGTGGAGTTCATTACCGTCAACACCGACGCGCAGGCGCTGATGCAGGCCAAGGCCGGCACTCGTGTGCGTCTCGGCGACAAGTTGACGCGCGGACTCGGCGCGGGCGGCGACCCCGAAATTGGGCGCAAGGCCGCAGAAGAAACCGCCGACGAACTTTATAACGTGCTCAAAGGTTCCGACATGGTCTTCGTCACTGCGGGCATGGGCGGCGGAACCGGCACGGGCGCGGCCCCGATCGTGGCGCAGATCGCCAAAGAGTCTGGCGCGCTGACCATTGGTGTGGTCACCCGTCCATTCACGTTTGAAGGTATGCGCCGTCAGGCCGCTTCTGAACAAGGCATCAACAAACTCAAAGAACATGCCGACACGTTGATCGTCATCCCCAATGACCGTCTCCTGCAACTCGCCGACAAGCGCGCCAGCCTGCAAGATTCATTTCGTATGGCGGACGAAGTTTTGCACCAGGGCATTCAAGGAATTTCTGAATTAATCACCACGCCCGGCTTGATCAACCTCGACTTTGCCGACGTGCGCACCATCATGGGCGAGGGCGGCGCGGCGCTCATGGCCGTGGGACGCGGCGAAGGCGACGAACGTTCGCGCAAAGCGGCCGAGCAGGCCATCTCGAGTCAATTGCTCGACATCACCATAGACGGCGCGCGCGGTGTGCTCTTCAACATCACCGGTGGACCGAACCTGACGCTCTTTGAAGTCAATCAGGCGGCCGCCATCATCCGCGAGACGGCGCACCCCGACGTGAACATGATCTTCGGCGCAGTCATCGACCCGAACATGGGCGACGAAGTGCGCATCACCGTCATCGCCACCGGCTTCGAGCGCGGCGGATTGCCCCGCCGCATCCTGGAGCACCCGGCGCAAACTCCGAATCGTCGCGAGAACACCCAGTCGATGAATTTCAAGCGCACCTCCGAAAATGTTTCTGTCGGCGCGATGCTCGAACCCAGACGCGACGAAATCGGAAAGTCCGCGCCGCCGCCGGCCAGCTTCAGCGGCGACGACCTCGACGTGCCGACGTTCCTGCGCAATCGCAGATAAATACATTTGCCACGGATTTCACCGATTTACACCGATTTACACAAAATGGCCGCATCGAAAGATGCGGCCAAATTATTTTTATTCCGCTGGGCGACTTTGCAAGTGTTGGCGCGACTTCGTCGCCAAGCATTGATTAATGCTAAAATCAGCCCATGCAAAAAGCTCAACTGCCTTCACCCTCCGACCATCCCTCGTATCACAAACATCGCCGCCAACTGTGGACGCAGATCCTCGTCCCGTTGTTGCTGACCCTCGTGGCGCTGGCCGCTTTGGGCGCGGGCGTCGGTCTCGCCGCCAAAGATGCGAATCCAGACCTCGGTCGCTGGGCCGCCATCTCAACTATCTGGGTCGTCATCCCATTCATGCTTGCGGGCATTTTATTTTTTGTTATCTTTGGCGGCCTCATTTATTTAATGGCGCGCTTCATTAAAATCATCCCGCCCTACACGGGCAAGGCGCAAAAATTTATGTGGCGCGTGGAGGGCACCGTCAAACGCGGCGCGGATGCAGTGGTGCGCCCGATACTTGGCATCGAGGGCGTGACCGCCACCATTAAAAAATTATTTGGCATAAAATAAGCAGGAGAAAAAATGGAAAACAAAGGACGCACAATTTTCAGCGGCATACTCATCGGCGCATTCGCCGGCATGATCGCGGCCCTGTTGCTCAACCGCCGCGCTGAGCGTAACGAAAGCACCAGCGCCATCACCGCTGGCGAAGGACTCAAACTTGGCGTGCTCGTCTTCGGCCTTCTGCGCGCCATCTCGTCGCTGGATGACGAAAAATAAATTCAATCAGATTTTAATTTGACTCGGGCGACCCACTTGGTCGCCCTCCTTTTTTTATGGACATCATCTCCCAACTGACATTTCGCCGCTTCCTGCTCGGTCAGCAGGGACTTTGGCCGGGTCGCCGTTTCGAGGGGCCGAGCGGCGCCGACGCCGCCATCCGCCAGATGGGCGCGTTGCAACTTGACCCGTTAAATATCATCGCGCGCAGTCAGGAAATTTCTTTGCAGGGGCGTGTGCTGAATTTCAAACCGCCGCATCTCAATCAAGTTGCCTACGAACAGCGCGGCTTTTTTGATTATGGCGGATTGCTGTTTCTATATCCCATGTCTGAGCTTCCATATTTCAAAGCCATCATGCCGCGCATGGCCCGCTACGGGCGCGTCACTGAGACGGCAAAGAATCATGCTTCAGCGGTGAAGCACGTGCTGGCCGCCTTGCGTGCAAGCGGACCCATGTCTAACCGCGACTTCGAAGGGACGGGTAGCGCAATCCGCTGGAGTTATCGCGGACGAAAAGACAGCGCCGTGGCCCTGTATTATTTGTGGCTGCTAGGCAAAGTGATGATCACAAATCGTCGTGGCTTCGACCGCATCTACGACCTCAGCGAGCGTGTTGCGCCAGCCGAGTTCAATCGCGCCGCGTCCATCCGCGACGCCGAAGATTTTTTTGCGCGCAAATGTATTTCGCGATTCAACTTTTTACGCACCAAACGTTTTGCTTATAACTGGAAATATGCCATCGAGCGCGAGGTCACGCCCGCCGAGGCTGAGCGCAAACTGGCCGAGATGCTTGAAAAAAATATTGTCGCGCATCTTAAAGTGGAAGACTCAAAAGACGATTTGCTGGTGCTCGCCGAAAATTTGCCCGCGCTGGCCGAACTCGAGTCGGGACGAGTCCCCGCCGCGTGGACTCCGCTCGGCCCGACGACC
>VFKQ01000067.1 GCA_009885445.1 Anaerolineaceae bacterium
CTGACCATACTGGTCACCGCCTGCACACCGAAGCAGCCCGCTGGTCCTAGTGCAGAGGAAGTTCAGGCATCTGCAGTCGCATTAGCCTTTACCATTTCTGCGGCCACTATGAACGCCATCCCCAGCGCCACCCTGCCGCCCCCCACTGACGCGGCAACCGTTACCCCGCTGGCTTCGCCCACAACGTTTGTCTTCCCAACTTTGCCGCAACTCACAACCGCGACTCCCACCAAAATCAGCGGTAGCGGGTGCGAAACTGCAATATTAAATCTCGGCGCCGGCGGACCGAAGACTTTTCTGCTCATAAAGAACCTGACAGCTGGCTCGCTCACTTTTTCGCTGTATCTAACTGAAAACGATTTCGCGTGCGGGTGGGTGCCGGGCGTATCCTTTATCGCCGCACATGACTCTGTCGGCGTTACGGTCCCCAATGGCTGTTACTACCCATCTGCGTACGTCAATGACCCCAAGAAGCAAAGGGCGCACTCCGGCCCGAGCTGGTGCATCCACGGCGGAGACAAAATTGAAATCCGCGTAGATTATACGAACATCACGTGGGTCTTCCCCTAAATCAGCGCTCTTTGCTCAACTTGCAAAACGAAAACCGCCCGACTCTTTTCGAGTCGGGCGGTTTTTTGTTTTGAGGGCTTGCGCAGAACAATGTCTTTGCCACAGAGTCCACAGAGAAAACCTTGGGAAAAACTCAAAAAAAACTCTGTGTGCTCTGTGGCTAACTGTTTAGTTCGGTTAGAAGAATCACTCCGCCACGCGCTGAATCTTTGCGCCGAGGCCCATCAACTTTTGCTCCATCTTTTCATAGCCGCGATCGATCTGACTCACATTCCGAATCGTGGACTCGCCCTCGGCGGCCAGCGCGGCCAACACCAGCGACATCCCCGCGCGAATATCCGGGCTTTCCATTTTTTCGCCCATCAGTCGCGCCGGTCCCTGCACGAGACAGCGATACGGGTCGCACAAAATAATGCGCGCGCCCATGCCCACCAGTTTGTCGGTGAAATACATGCGACTCGAATACATCCAATCATGGAAGAGCACTGAGCCATTCACCTGCGTGGCGACGGTGATGGCAATGCTCATCAAATCCGTTGGGAAGGCGGGCCACACATTCGTTTTAATTTCAGGCACCGCGCCGCCCAAATCAGGGACCACGCTCAAGGCCTGCTCGGCGGGCACGAGGATGTCGTTGCCGTCCACCTGCCAGGTCACACCGATGCGCCCAAAAACCTGCGCCACCATTTCGAGATACTGCACACCCGCATTATGAATGCGCACCGAGCCGTGCGTCACCGCCGCCGCGCCAATCAAACTGACCACTTCCAAATAATCAGGCCCAACAGTAAATTCGCCGCCGTGTAATTTTTTCACACCCGTGATGTGCAATGTATTCGAGCCGATATTTTCAATCTGCGCGCCAATTAAATTGAGAAAGCGACACAGCTCCTGAATGTGCGGCTCAGAGGCGGCGTTACGAATCACCGTCTGCCCGCTGGCTGTCACTGCGGCCATGATCGCATTTTCGGTGGCGGTCACACTGGCTTCGTCCAATAAAACATCCGCGCCGACGAGCCCCGCCGGCGCGCGAAAATCCAACATACGGCCATAGGTCACTTCTGCGCCGAGGGCATGCAGTGCGAGAATATGGGTGTCCAATCGGCGGCGACCGATCACATCTCCGCCCGGAGGAGGCAGACGCAACTCGCCTGCTCGAGCCGTCATGGGCCCGGCCAACAGAATGGAAGCGCGAATGCGGCGGCACAGATCTGGGTCGAGGCTGGCGGGTCTAACGGTCTGCGCAGTGATGC
>VFKQ01000264.1 GCA_009885445.1 Anaerolineaceae bacterium
GTTTTCGTGGCACAACCCTCTTTTCGTATTCAATTTTTTACATTTGTTATTTTTCCGGTTGGCCCCTGTTTCCGCCTCACCGGTTGAACTTACTGTTTGCAGTTTACAGGGTTTTAAAATGATTGTCAAGTATGTTTTGAAACTCGTTGCATCATCGAGTAAATAGTTGTCAGACAACTTTGCTCCCCGCCAGTTACTGAAATGCATCTTAGTCTTTGAAAACCAAAGGATACTGCTCTGGATACTTAAGTGCATCGAGTTCAATGTCCATATCAAGGTCAGGCCAATGAAAATTGTCAAACTGATTCTCAAAGTGAAAAATCTGCTCGATAGTGGCAGTTCGGAATTCAGGGTAGCGGTCATAAGGCACAAAATATTCGCCGTCTGCGGTTAATAACCAGAAGCCATCACGCTCCACATTTGTGATTTCCATTCACCCTCCTCTCCTCATCCTCGCCACCAACTGCGTCAACCCAATCGCGGCGAGCAATGCCAGGAAGGCGACCCACTCAAAACTAAACTGCGGACGAAACAGCATCGAAGCCAGCGATAAGACAAATCCCAGCGCGGCGACGCCGCTGATTCGAATCAAGTGCGGACGCTCAAGCGACTCGCGCTCGCTGAGGGTGGGCGCATTTTCGAGGCGCTGTTCAAAATCGGACAGGTCCCAGGCGAAGAGCGCGCCGACGATGCCAGCCAGCATCCAGCCGGAGGGCGCGCTCGTCCACACACCATAAGCAGAAAGAATCACAGCGACAGAAAAGCCAATGGAGGCGAACCAGCGCCAATTGCGGAATTGCGCAATCAGCCACAGCGCGGCGAAGATTAAGAGTCCGCGCGCGACAGCGGGCTGACCCGACTCCAAATAGCCGAGCGCCAACGCGCCCATGCCGGTGACGATGCTGACAAATAAAACGACACGGGTCATGCAGGCCTCCCAATCGAACGCAACCATTGCGGCGTGCGCCCCAACGCCGCGCGGACAGCGGCATCGAAAGGTTGCTCCACGTCCCAATCTACAGTTTGAATGCCCGCACCTTGCAGACGGCGTAATAACAGTCCGCGTTCGAGGCGCACAATGCGTGCGGCTGTTTCCACTTCTGAAGTGGCAGGTAAATAACTTAATTCAAAACTCACCGGGTCGGGGCTGACCACGGTGACTTGATAACCGCGCGAGCGCAAACCGACCAGTGCGCCATAATCACCTGGAACCAGCGGACTAACCACGACGATCTGCGAATGCACAGGGAAGAGGCGAGTGGGCAAGTGCGCGAGGCTGGCGAACACTTCACTGCCGCCAGGTCGCGCCGCGGCGAGAGCCTGCAATATTCGTTCGCGTTGCACCTTGCCATAGCCAGGAATCGTCCACTGCAAATATTGTCCGTAGACCAACAGCGCGAGACGGTTGCCCTGCGTAATCAGCGCGTCGCTGATGGCGGCGCAAGCGATGACAGAATGTTCGAAAAGCGATTTATCCACGCCGAAACGATTCGATCTATCGCGCCCGTCGAGCAGGATGCCCACATCCGCGACTCTTTCCTGCTCGAATTCGTTCGCATACAAATTATTGGGATGACGCGCGCTGATGTGCCAGTTGATGCGCCGCGGCGAGTCGCCGGTTTGATATTCGCGCACGCCGAAGAAGTCCACGCCCGAGCCGCCCACCCGCGCAGGGATCTCCCCCGCATACACGCGAGTCCGCCGTGGGCGAATAGATACTTGCTTGAGGCGCGGCACAAAGGGCAGGACGATGAGTCGCGCGGGGGCGGGTAGAGTCTCCGTCCGCTGGAGCAGGCCGAGGGAGTCGCGGGCGCTGACGCGTAACGGAGAAAACTGATAATCGCCGCGCAACCCGCTAACCGTGTAAGTCCACGAGGCGGACCCGTTGGGGGCGAGTCGAATCAAGTGGCGAGTCTCGCCTTCGAGCAGAGTCAAGCCTAAAAGCAGGTCATCCAGCACAGTTAATTCTTCGATGCTCGCGCCGCGATTTGTGATTTCAATAGTGACGTCTACATTTTGATGCGGGCTGACGCGTTCGGCGCTCAACGAACGGCGGACATGCAATTTAATTTCGGCGGGCGCGCGCCAAAAACCAGCGAGCAGATACAACGCGAGCGGCGCAAGCAAAGCGAGCACATCCCCGCTGACGGTGGCGAGGCCGGCGAGCAGGAGGAGGTAGAGATTGAGAGCGAGGAAGAGTGGGCGATTCATGTAAAAAAGATGAAAGATGAAAAAAAAATTAACCTTCGTGTTGTTTCGACAAGCTCAACACGCCGCCTTTGTGTTTAATTAAATCACTGGCACAGCCGTGCGCAATATTGCATCTCGAATCACTTCGCCTGTGACGGTGTGCGACATCCAATATTCAGGTTGCAAAATAATTCGATGCGCGAGCACGGCGTTGGCAAAATATTTAATGTCATCGGGCAAAACATAATCGCGGCCGGCGAGCGCGGCAAAGGCGCGCGCTACTTTTAAGAAAGCCAGCGAGCCGCGCGGACTCGACCCCACGGCGGTGCGACGGTCTTCGCGCGTGGCCTGCACGAGGCCGACGATGTACGCATCCAAATCTTTGTGGACGTGCACCGACTCGATGCTCTCGCGCAGTTCAAGTAGTTTTTGCGCGCTGGCCACTTCACGCAATTGCACTTCATCCTGCGTGCGCGCACGGCGACGACTCAAAATCTCACGCTCCTCTTCGGCAGTGGGATAGCCCATGCCCAGCTTTAACATGAAGCGATCTAATTGCGCTTCGGGCAATGGGAAGGTGCCTTCATATTCAATTGGGTTTTGCGTGGCCAACACAATGAACGGATCGGGCAGGCGCAACGTCTCGCCTTCGAGAGTCACTTGTCCCTCTTGCATGGCTTCGAGCAAAGCGGATTGCGTCTTCGGCGAAGCGCGATTAATTTCGTCGGCCAATAAAATATTGGTGAAGATCGGGCCTTTGCGCAATTCAAATTGATTCGTAGTGCGATTAAAAATATATCCGCCGGTAATGTCAGCTGGCAAAAGGTCGGGCGTGAATTGAATCCGTTTAAAATCCAAACCCAGCACGGCGGCGAAACTGCGCGCCACAAGAGTCTTGCCGAGGCCCGGAAAATCTTCGAGCAGAACATGTCCGCCGGCCAGCGCGGCGGCGAGAATCATTTCGAGCGCGGCGCGCTTGCCCACCACGGCGCGCTCCACTTCGGCGATCACATTTTTTGCAACTGTTGAAACTTCTTTGATGTCTGTCATTTACAACTCCATCTTTTTTCACCGCGAAGAGCGCAAAGGTTTTTGTTTTCTTCGCGGTAAAGAATTTTTATCATTACTCGCGACACCATGGTGTCGCGTTACGATTTTTCCAAATTCGATTCAATAATTTCCAACGCGTCATGCGGATTCAAATCCAGCGGCGTGGGGCGCGGACTTTCAAACGGCCAGCGCGCTTGCGGGAAATCTGCGAACGAGCGATTCAATCCCGCGTCCAAATAGGATGCCACCTCTGCGGGCGGATTCCAGTCTGCGTCACGCAACGCTGTCCGCGCCGACGGCGGGTTGCGCCGCGCGCGAAAAGTCAGCAAGTCACGCGCGAGTTGAGCAAGCCGTTGCGCCACCAGCCACTTAAAATAATTTCCGCGCGAGGCTTTGTTCAGCCACAACGCCAAAGACTCCACTTGTCCGCGGCCCATGAAGGGCGGGTCTGCTTTTCGAGGGCGTAGTTTTTGTTCGGGTGTGAGACTGCCCATGATAAACCACAGCGAGGCGGCCACGATGAGTATCCACCACAAAATTTGCGGGAGCGCGTCGTAATACAGGCCAGCGATCCACCACACATACAGCGCGGGACGAATCAACATGCGCTCGACTGTGCGCTGCATCGCAAAGGCCAGGACAGCGATGACGAGTAATCCGCCTAGAAAAATTCCTGCGCGGCGCGTCATGCCGTCTCACCACATGCGCGCAAAATGGAGGTGAGACATTCCGCCGCGTCGGCTTTTTCGCGCTCTTCTGTGCGCCGCGCGCCATAACGCGCAGACTCAAATAAACGAGTCAGGCGCGTAACGGCCTCGTAGGGCAAACCCGCTTTCAGCAGGTGCAGAGCGAACTCGCCAGCAGTCATCGCCTGCTGACGCTGTAGTCCGCGTGCGTGGGCTACGGCCTCAGTCATGCGCACGTAGGCTTTTAGAATCGCGTCTTCCCAATCGTGTCCGGCGGATAAATCGTCCAGCGAGGCGCGCGCGGCGGAGGCGATTTCGTTGAGCGGAAGGGCCGCGTCTGTTTGAGTCGCTGAAGTGGCGAAGCGCTGTTTGAAAAACCAGAGCAGGCCTAAAGTCAAGACGATGAACGCGAACGAGAGCAGATAAATTGTGGCGGGCGAAATGTCGGGGGGCGTAAAAACTGCGGGAGGCGGAGTAACGTCTGCGTTGCTGGGCGAGGAAAAGTCCATAGCCAAATTGATTGGCATCAAACCAAGTTGAACGCGGTTCTGAATCAGCCAGAAAATTGTGAAGGCCACGATCATTAAACGGATGAAAGCCAGAAGCCTTTGATTGGGTGAAGTCGGCAGAACCGATTGACGGGTGCGCGCCAATAATATGTAGCGAAACAAAAATACCGCCACGATTAGCACGGCCCAAAAAACAAGCTGACTGCGCACCGCGCTGAACGGCGCGGGTCCGCCCTGCGCGGCAGTGACCTTGTCCCATTGCGCGGGATTGAATTGCACATCATGCAGGCCAGCGGCTAAATCGAGCAGGGCCAGGAGTGCTAAAGAGGCAGTTACAAGGATGGAGGTACGCGAGTTCATCGCAGGCATTTTACCATCCAGACTCGCGCCGCCCATCCCTCTGCAGAGGGGCGAGGTAGCCACTGCGGCTTTGCGGTATAATCCCGCTCGCACAAAAAAACAAGACGCGGAGGTGACGCAACAAATTTATTACGGGAAAAAACAGCGCATGGACTTTGGTTAGTTGGGTAGTTCGATAGTTCTATAGTTTACTGGTTGCGCAAAACCATGTAACCGAAAAAACTATGTAACTAAATAGCTATGTAACTACTAAAAGTTGACGAGGATGAGGGTTCTCAACTGCAAAGTTGAGTTAATTGACCACTACGGTCAAAAAAATCGAATGATCAGCGGATGCCCTCCGGTGCCAGCCAGGCCCGACTTCTTTCCCTCCAGAAAAATAACCTTCACAAAAAAATACCGCGCGGGCAACCATGCGGACAAAGTTGTGAAGCGTGGCATATTAAAAGAGAATAGAGAACGGAGAAAAGAGAGTAGTTATGACTCCCTGCTCTCTTTTCTCTAATCATCTTCCCGCTCAACTCTGGAGGACTCCCTCATGTGTGGAATCGTCGGTTATATCGGCCCGCGCGACGCGACGCCGATTATTTACAACGGCTTGAAACGCCTCGAATATCGCGGCTACGACTCGGCAGGCATCGCCGTGTTGCAAAACGAAAATATCGAAGTGCGGCGTGAGGCGGGCAAACTTTCGATGCTGGGCGGCTTGCTCGAAACATCCCCGATCAGCGGCAACATTGGCATTGGTCATACGCGCTGGGCTACGCACGGCGCACCCAGCGCGCGGAATGCGCACCCGCATCTCGGTCAAACCGGACGCGTTGTGGTTGTGCAAAACGGCATCGTCGAAAACTATCTTGAAATCAAAGACGAGTTAACGTCTGAAGGCGTGGATTTCAAATCAGACACAGATACCGAAACCATCGTGCATCTCGTGGAGCATTATCTCGCCAGCGGACTCGACCTTGTCGAAGCGGCGCGCAAGACCTTTAAATATATTCGCGGCGCAAATGTGGTCGTGCTCATGTCTGCGGACGAGCCGGACAAAATCATCGCCGCGCGCATCGGTAATGCTGGCGGGGTCGTGGTGGGTTACGGCGACGGAGAAATGTTCGCCGCTTCAGACGTGCCTGCCATTTTGGAGCACACGCGCAAAGTGACTTTCCTTGAGTCGCATCAAATGGCCGTGCTGACGCGCGAAGGCGTCCGCTTTGAAACGATTGACGGAAGCCGAATCCGGCCTGAAATCCAGACCGTGGCGTGGGACCCGATCGCGGCCGAAAAGGGCGAATATCGTCACTTCATGCAGAAGGAGATTCAGGAGCAAGTCCGCGCGCTGACAGATACGCTGGCGGGCCGCGTTGATTTCGAAGCCGGAAGAATCCGCCTGCCCGATTTAAATCTCACGCCCGAGTTGGCCAAGCGCATCACAAAAATTTACATCACCGCCTGTGGCACCGCCGCGTATGCGGGCATGGTCGGAAAATTTCTGATCGAGAAAATCGCGCGCATCCCGGTTGAGGTGGAGATTGGTTCCGAGTTTCGTTATCGTGACCCGATCATTGATGCGAACACCGTGGTGCTGGCCATCAGCCAATCCGGCGAGACGGCGGACACACTGGCCGCGATGGAGGAGGGACGCCGCAAGGGCGCGATTGTGTGGAGCATCGTCAACGCGATTGGTTCGCAGGCCATGCGCATCGCTGACGGAACCATCGCGATGCAAACCGGACCGGAGATCGGGGTGGCCTCCACGAAGGCTTTCACCGCCCCGTTGATTGACCAATACATGCTGGCGATTCTGCTGGCAGACATGCGCGGCACGATTGACGAAAAGACGCGCCGCGAGCTTGTGTCTGATCTGCGCCTCGTCCCCGACCTGGCCGGGCGCACGCTAGCCCGCGAAGCTGACGTAGAAAAAGTGGCGCACGCATTCAAAGATATTCGCAGTTGTCTGTATCTCGGTCGCGGAATCAACATGCCGATTGCATATGAAGGCGCGTTGAAGTTGAAGGAGATTTCATACATTCATGCCGAGGGCTATCCTGCCGGCGAGATGAAGCACGGCCCCATCGCGTTGATTGACCGCGAGATGCCGGTGTTGTGCATCGCGCCCAAAGACCCGTGGCATGAAAAGATGATCTCGCAGATTCAACAGGCCAAGGCCCGCGACGGAATCGTGATTGCTGTGGCGACAGACGGCGACGAACTGGTGGCTTCGATGGCGGACCATGTGTTGTGGGTTCCCAAAATGCCCTGGCTATTGTCGCCAGTGATCACGGTTCTGCCACTGCAACAGTTGGCTTATCACATCGCCACCCTGCGCGGCCTCGACGTGGACCAGCCGCGCAATTTGGCGAAGAGTGTGACGGTGGAGTAAGCGATCTAGCCACAGAGAGCACAGAGAGATTCTAATTTTTTCTCAAGGTTTTCTCTCCCGTAAGAACATCGGGACAATGTGTGAACTCTGTGGCGAACGAATTTGCCTGTGTCAGTCAGACGCGAAGCGCAACCATTTTACAGATTAGTGTTTCATTAGAGGGTTGATAGCCACTTGACTTGGCCCTCTAAATTTTGTATAGTAATTCTCGGTCACCCCAAAACAAAAACGGCACTGCCAGAAAAAGATTGGCGTGCCGTTTCTTACGCAAAATCCCCGGGGCAAGGAGCAGACATGATCCGTGTTACAGATTTAACCAAAGACTATGGCCCGCGCAGAGCATTGCACAGCCTGAGCTTTGAAGCCAGGCAAGGTGAGATTATCGGCTTTCTCGGCCCCAACGGCGCCGGCAAGACGACCACCATGCGCATCCTCACCGGTTACATGCCACCCACTTCTGGCGAGGCCATTGTGGCCGGTTATAACGTGATGGAGGAATCCATTGAGGTGCGCAAACGCGTGGGCTACCTGCCCGAGACAGTTCCGCTGTACAACGAAATGGTCGTCCAGGATTTCTTGAAGTTTATGGCCGAGTTGCGCCATATCCCCAACCCTGAAGAAAGCGTGGCGGACGCACTCAACATGGTGGGCATGACTGAGCGCGCCAAGGGTTACATTGGCAATCTGTCGAAAGGCATGCGCCAGCGTATTGGTCTGGCCCAGGCGCTGATTCACCGTCCCGAAGTTTTGATTCTCGACGAACCCAGCATCGGCCTCGACCCGGGGCAGGTGGTGGAACTGCGCAAGATTATCCGCGAGATCGGCAGAGAGCGCACGGTGTTGCTTTCCACGCACATCCTTTCGGAAGCCCAGCAAATTTGTGACCGAGTCATCATCATCAACAAGGGCAAAATCGTCGTGGAGGATACGCCCGAGAATCTGCAAGCCCGCCTCGTGGGCGGCGAGCGCGTCGTCCTGCGTGTGCGCGGTGATGCGGCGGAACTCTCAGCGAAGATAGAGCAGGTGAAGGGCGTCCAACGGCTTAAGTCGAACCCCGATGGGAGTCTCGAGTTTGAATATCTGCCCGGGCACGACGTACGTCCTGAAGTGGCCAAGATCATTACTAACGGCGGCTACGAGATGCTCGAAATGAAAACCTTGAGCCTGAGCCTTGAGGATATCTTCCTTGAATTAACCAAGGAACAAGTTGTTACGCCCAAAAAGAAAAGACGGTTGTGAGGTTTCCCATGAAAAATATTTGGACCATCGCAAAACGCGAATACGATAACTACTTTGCCAGCCCGCTTGCTTACGTGATCGCGGCTGGTTTGCTCTTTCTTCTCGGAGGAATCTTCCTCATCATCCTGCAAGGTTCCATCCAGCAGGCTATCTTTGGCGGCGGCACTCCCGTGGACATTGGTTTTATAAATCAATGGTTCTACTATCTGTTGCTATGGACAGTCCCCGCGCTAACCATGCGCCTGATCTCGGACGAGAATCGCACCGGCACGCTCGAGCTTCTGCTCACGGCCCCGGTGCGCGACTTTGAATTGGTCATCGGCAAGTGGCTGGGCAGTTTCTTGTATATTCTCAGCGTGATTGGCGTCAGCTTCATCTTTGCCATCGTGGCCAACTATCTGGCCGAGCCGGGCATTGACCAGGTGAAGATGATGTCTTCGTACCTGGGTTTGATTCTGATTGCCGGCGCACTGCTGGCGTTGGGTACGGGCATTTCTGCATTGTTCAATAATCAGATTGCGGCCTTCTTTGTCACGCTCGCGCTCTTCATTGTTCTGTGGTTGCTAATCGGAATCCCGGCCAGTTTTTTCCCCAGCAATCCGGCCATCGGTGACGTGTTCCGCTATCTTCAAATCGGCAATCATTACGAGAGCACTTTCAATGCCGGTGTGCTTTACCTTTCAGATGTAATTTACTTTCTCAGCCTGATCGCCATTGGCCTGTTCACCGGCGTCACGGCTGTTGACTCGCGGAGATGGCGCTAATGAATAACGGACGCAACTACAACTACTCCTACCTCACACTGGCGCTGGCTGGAGTGGCGCTGATCGTCACCCTGCTGGCATGGTTCGCCAAACTTGCAATCGGCAATGGGTTCTTGCTCTCGTTCAACCCCGACACCGTGGACTTGACCCTGCAAATCAGCGGCATGATCACCGTAATCAGCGCCGCCGCATATGCTTTCATGGAACCAGACGCGGTGCGCGATTTTATGGGCACGCGGCAGGCGCGTTATGGCGCTAATCTGACGGTGATGACGTTGGCCTTCGTGGGTATTATCATCTTTGCCAACAGCATCGTTTACTCAGCCGATAATCCGCTCAAGTTGGATCTGACCGAGAGCAAAGAAAACACGCTTAGCCCCGAATTGACTCGCGCACTGGATACCCTGCCCGCCAAACTCACGGCCACAGCCTTCTTTTCTTCGCAGGCCTCTGATATAGAGGCGCGTAAACTCTTACAAAGCATGAAAGCCAGCGCCGGCGGAAAATTTGACTATAGCTTTGTCAACCCAGATGCAAACCCTGTGGCGGCCAAAGCCGCCGGAGTGACGGGCGATGGCAAAATTGCCCTCGAAATGAACGGCCGCACCGAAGTAGCGGACTACGCCGACGAAGGCGAAATTTTGCTGGCCATAGTGCGCATCCTCAACCCTGAAAATCGCACGGTGTATTTCCTCATCGGTCACGGTGAAGCAGATATTGAGGGCAACGGCGACCGCACCATGACCCGCGCCAAAGAAACTCTTGAAAGCAAAAATTACACCGTTAAGACGCTCAACTTGCTGGCCGAAAATAAAATCCCCGCCGACGCAAAAGCCATCATCATCGCCGGCCCCACCAAGCCCGTCTCGGCCAACGAAGTCAGCTTGCTGGTGAACTATGCCCTGCACGGCGGGGCGTTGATTGTCATGGAAGACCCGACGGCCATCAATGATTTCGGCGACGCCATTGATCCCTTGGCGAATTCCTTAAGTCAAATCTGGGGCTTGCGTCTGCGCAATGACTTTGTAGTGGATACCGCCAATACCAGCAATGTCGGCGATGTAATTGGCACAAACATGGATTTCAACCACCCGATCACACGCACCATGAACCCCACTCTGCCGCCCATCATGCACCTGGCGCGCAGTATCGAGATTCTTCCGCGCGAGGGTGTCACCCAATCGGCGCTGGTGCAAACCAGCCTCGGTTATCGCTCGTGGGGCGAAACAGATTTTACACCGCTGAAAGACCCCAGCGCCGCCCTCGCCTTTGACGAGGGGACCGACGCCGCCGGCCCCGTTGTAGTGGCCGCCGCCATCGAAAACGCCAACGGCCTCGGCCGCGTAGTCGTCATCGGCAACTCCTTCTTCGCCGACGATCAAGGCTTTGACGTGTACGGCAACGGCGACTTTTTCGTCAACAGCGTAGACTGGGCCGTGGGCCAGGAAGACACCATTGGCCTGACCCCCAAGCCTCAGATTCCGCGCACGTTAAAGTTACCCTCCGCCAACGTGCTGTTGCTCATTCAAGCCGGTCTGCTGTGCTTAATTCCCGGCCTCATTCTTGGCTTGGGCGTCTATGCCTGGGCCGTGCGCCGCAAACGAGGCTAAATGAACACACGCCCCACGTACATTCTGCTGATCATCTTCCTCGCCCTCGTGGGCTGGTCGCTGTGGCAAAAAAATAACGCAAGCAACATTCCTGAGTCCGAAGTTCCGACCCAGGCCGCCGCGCCCACATTGGAATACCTCTTCCCCGCCGATCAAGGCATCGTCACCAGCATGCTCATCGAAAACAGTGACGGGGGATCCGTAGCCCTCGAACGCGTGGGCGCAAGCTGGAGGTTGACCATGCCCATTTTGGGCGACGCCGATACGGGCGCGGTCGAAGCGGCGGCCAGCCAGCTGACAGCCCTGCTGGTCGAGACGCGCATCCCGGGTCTGGACCCGGCCGAAGCGGGTTTAACGTCCCCGCGCTTTTCTCTCACTATCGGCTTCAGCGACGGAAGCTTCCGCATCGCCCTGATCGGCGACGAAACGCCAACCGGCGGCGCCTATTACGTGCGTAAAGATGATGGCGGCATCGTCGTCATTAGCGCCAGCACAATTGATTTTCTGACCAGCATGATTGATAACCTACCCCTGCCGCCTACCGCAATTCCCACAGCAACACCCACCTCGGCGCCCGTTACAGAAACTCTGCAACCCCCCGCCACCCTTGAATCGGCAACCGCAACGAAAACGCCATAAAAGGGTCTTGTATTTCACAAGAAAAAAGCGTAATGTGTAATAGGCCTCTGCAATGAATTTCTTACGCCACAGAGAGCACAGAGAAACACTCAAAAGACTCTGTGAACTCTGTGGCTGGGATTTGCCCCATCGCGCAAGAAGTCTAATAAAAAAAATCTCTACCGTACAAATGTAAGTAATTCCCATCATTGCGAGGGCGCACTGGCCCGAAGCAATCTCATTGTAAATACTGGGATTGCTTCGTCGGGAGTACCCTCCTCGCAATAACAAATTTACAGTAGAGAAATACAAAAAAACTGGATGTGTAAATGGACATGGAAAAAATATTGATCGTTGACGAGGAAGAAGAATTTCCCGCGATCGCCCGACTCGTTGAGCTGGGTCGCCAGAAGTCTTATGTGACGCTGGACGACATTTTGCATTTCTTCCCCGAAGCCGAGCAGGATGTGGAGCAATTGGAGGAGGCCTTTTCGGCCTTGCTCAGCGCCGGCATCCCCTTCGTCGAAGACGCTGTCAGCGCCGAACCCACCGAAGACGAACTCGTGGCGGTGGAGGAAATTGAGGCCGAAGTTGAAGTTAACCCGGGCCTCGACGACTACCTGGCCAACATTGACACCGACGACACCATCGGCCTGTACCTCAAAGAGGTCAGCCGCGTACCCCTGCTGACCGCCCCTGAGGAAGTCACACTCGCCCAGCGCATTGAGCGCGGACGTAATTCCCGCGAAGAACTGGCTAAGGGCGCCGTCACCCCCAAGCGTCGCGGCGATTTGCGCGGCCAAATTGAAGACGGCTGGGCCGCGCGCGAACACCTCATCACGGCCAACTCACGTTTGGTGATTTCGGTGGCAAAGAAATACATGGGACGCGGTGTGCCCTTTTTGGATTTGATTCAGGAAGGCAACATCGGCCTGATTCGCGCCACCAAGAAATTTGACTATCGCCGCGGGCACAAGTTCTCCACCTACGCCACCTGGTGGATTCGTCAGGCCGTCACGCGCGCCATCGCCGATCAGGGACGCACCATCCGCGTGCCCGTGCACATGGGCGACCAGATCAACAAACTCCTGCGCGTGCAACATCAGCTCACTCAGCGTCTGGGCCGCGAACCCTCGGTGGAAGAACTCGCTGAGGCGCTCGAGGTGCCACCGAAGAAAGTTGAAAATATGATTCAGGTGGCGCGCCGTCCGCTCTCGCTCGAGACGCCCACCGACGACGAGGAAGATTCTGTGCTCGGCGACTTCATCGAAGACGACGAGGCTCCCCCACCCGACGAGACCGCCACTTACAACCTGCTCAAGGAACATCTTGGCGAAGTGCTCAACGGACTTCCGCCACGCGAGGTGCGCATCCTGCAATTACGCTACGGCCTGCTCGACGGACAAGCCTACACGCTGGAGGAAGTCGGTCGCAAGATGGGCGTGACGCGCGAACGCGTGCGCCAAATCGAAGCGCAGGCACTCAGTCGTCTACGTCACCCGTCTATTCGGCGCAAGTTGCGCGATTATTTGGGCGAATAGACAACACGGCAACGACAGCCTTCTGGCGCGCCCGAATATTTTTACAATGCTTGTATGGTTTTCTGGACTCCACCACCCTCATTTTGCGCCGCTGACAAAAACTCCCGACAGTAACCTGTCGGGAGTTTTTTAATTTTACGCAATTTCCAGCGCTCACACCATCGCGTCAATCATAAAAGCCACGAACAAAAACAATAGATACATGCTCGACCAGCGATACATTTGCCAGGCCACTTTATTGCCTTCGATTTTGAGCACGCGCCACGCGGCCCAGATCATCCACAAACCCAGCAGAATCGCCGAGACGAGGTAGATGACGCCCGAAAGTTGGAAGATGGGCAAAAGCAGGGTAATCGCAAACAACTCCAACGTGTAGATCCAAATCTGACGGCGCGTCTCGGCCTCGCCGCGCACCACGGGGAGCATGGGCACGCCCGCGCGTGCGTAATCTTCCCGGCGGACAATCGCCAGCGCCCAGAAGTGCGGCGGCGTCCAAAAGAAGACGATGGCAAACAGCAACAGCGAGACAACGTCCACGCGGCCCGTGGCGGCGGCCCAGCCCACCATCGGCGGGATGGCCCCTGCCCCTCCGCCGATGACAATATTTTGCACAGTGAGAGTCTTCAGCCAGATGCTGTAAATCACCACGTAATAAAAAATTCCAGCCAGTGAAAGCGCGGCGGCGGCGAAATTAACAAAACAAGCCAGCACAAAATAACTGAGCAAACATAACATCAGCGCGAAGGAAAGTCCTTCAGCGGGAAACATGCGTCCCGCCGCCAGCGGACGATTCTCGGTGCGTTGCATGTTCTTGTCTAAATTGCGATCAATGAATTGATTGAGCGCGCTCGAACCACCGGCGGCCAGTGCACCCCCCGTCAGCGTGAAGAAGGCCAGGGGGAACGGCGGCCAGCCGCCCAGTCCGGCGAGAAGCGTGGTGATGGTTGTCGCCAAAAGCAGGAGCACGACGATCGGCTTGGTCAGCGTCAACAAGTCGCGGGCGCGGAGCCCGAATCCAACTGGCGCATAACTAATCGCTTGCGGAGCATCTGTCGCCGAAATATAAATTAGCGCGACCAGACCCGCCCACACCAAAACAGAAGTGACGCCGTGCAACACAACCAGATGCAACTGAAAGCCGCGCGCCAATTGCACAGAGCCGATTAGCGCTTCGCCAAAATATGCAACACTGATGACTGTGACCAGCGGCAGAATGCGAATGTCGTGACGATAGTTTTTCCAGGCGCTGAAAAAAAATGCGGTCATCAACAGGCCCGCGCCAATCGCGCTCAACTGATGCGTCAGCGCAAGCCAGCCCGCAGAATTTTCTGGCGCACACAACGGCCACTGCGCGCAGGCCGATTCAATATTTTGAAGCGTGACCAACCTGCCCAAAATTGTAACTAGCAAAATTGCGCCAGCCACAATCAGGGTCAGCCGCGTAAACGCTGAGGCGAGTGAAAATTTTTTCATACAAACTGCTTCCTTAAATAAAATGGATAACCGAGCAACATCATCACCGCAAAGCTAAACCATTGTATCGCGTAACCCATGTGCGGCCCTTCGCTTAATTCGATCACCGGCTGAAATGGAATCGGCGGCTCATCGTTTGCGGGCGTTGGGTCGAGTTGCAAATACAGCGGCAAAATTTTATACGGGATTTGCGCCGCGATGCGCTCGAAGTTTATGAAGTTCCAGAAATCGAGTCTGGATTGATTCGGACTCAGCGTCGGATCGGACAGCCCGCCAAAAGTGGACTCGCTCATCCCGAGCCGCATCCATCCCCGCGCTCGAAGCGGGCCGGCCACATCGTAGCGACTCCAGCCCGAGGGCGCGTCGTTGCCCTCAGCGGGGACCCAGCCACGGTCAACGAGAACCGCCCTCCCGTGCGGCAATCGAAGCGGGGTGATGAGGTGATAGCCAAATTCGTTATTGTGAACTTGGTTGCGAATCGCAAATTGATTCGCAAAGTCGTACATCCCCTCGGCGGAGGCGCGGCGATATTCCTGGGCGGCCACATCCGCATCTGCGCTGATATTTAAATCCAATTCGGGCAGGGCGCGCATTTCGAGAACGTGCGTGTTGAATTCATGCCGTCCAGCGAGACGATCCAATTGCCAGATGCCGAGGCGCACACACACCGCCGCGCCGACGATGACCAGCGCCGTGGTGAGAATCCAGCGCCGCGAAAACATGCGCGGAATCGTGTTGAGCAGGCTCATGTCTTTTTTTCTTTGGGTTGCAGAGGCGCGATGAAACCATACAACGAAAATAAAATGATCATCGGCAGGGCAGAAAAAATTATGCCTTGCATGCGTGTGACGCCAGTGACAGCGGGGAGCACCGTGAGACCGAGGGAGTTATCGGCGCGAAACGAGCAGTTGTAAGAAAAGTTTTCCACCTTGTCGAGAGTCAGCGTGGCCGAGGAGCCAGCCGGAATAAAAAACGGGCCGAGCTGATGCGCGACGCTATCTTGGTTGTCTACAACGAGCATGTCGCCCAAAACAAAAGACAGGCTGGTCGGCATACTCATGTCTGCTTCGCCGTGCGCAACACGCTCAGCAGTGCCGGGCGAAATAGTCAGGCGGACAATTTCTGGCGGACGATCTTGCGTGGTGCGCAATATCTCATACGAGATCTCGTTAATTAACACTGCCATAACGAGGCCCGCCAAAGCAGAAAATAACAAACGCTTGAGAATAAGTTTACGCATGACTTATTGCTTCAACAGCAGACGCAAGTCTGCGGCCATGTCATCGGCGAACATGTCGGCTAAAAAGGTGAGCACAAAATTACCCGAGCGATCCAACACGTACATGCGATTGGCGTGCGTCTCACCACCGTCCATGACCGCCACTCCATAGTCTGACCAAACTTTGGCCAACTCTGCGGGCGTGCCGGTGAGGCCGAGAAAAGAGGTGTCGAAATGGCCGAGGAACTCCGCTAGTGAAGCGGCATCGTCGCGGGCCGGGTCGGTGCTGACGAACAAGACCTGCACGTCTGCGGACTGCTCGCCGAGGATGCCAAAGACCTGCTTCAACTGCCCCATCGCCAGCGGACATTCCTTGGGGCAATTGGTGTACCCAAAAAAGATGACCACCACTTTTCCGCGTACGTTTTCGAGCGCGAAGGGGTTTCCATTGTGATCAGTGAGATTAATCGGTTTCGGCGGCAACGGCGGAGAGATGACCGTACCGTGAAATGTTTCTTTTTTTGTTACGAAGAGCAGGCCAGCCATCAGCACAATCGCCCCGAAAATGGCCGCCAGCCTGAGAAGTTCCTTGCGTAGCATACATGCCTCCAAAAAAATACTGGGCGCTCTGTTCGAAGCGCCCAGCAATTCTACTGCTTTTTTTGTCTTTCGACGTTACACCAGCTTGCCGATCAGGTAGAGCGCGGGGTAGAAGAAAATCCAGACCACGTCTACGAAGTGCCAGTAGATGGTGGCGGCTTCGACGCCCCAGTGCTTTTCAGCGCTGTAGTAGCCCTTGCCAGCCTTACTGCGCACCACCTGCAACAGCGCCAGACCGGTGAGCACGTGGAAGGCGTGCATGCCTGTCATCATGAAGAAGATGGCGCCCATCGCTGTGCCGGAGGCAGTCAGTGGGACAAAGCCAGCATGCTCGCCAAACAGAATCAAGACGGGTTCGGCGATGGCTGGGATGGTGTGCCATTCAATGACGACCACGCCAACAAAGAAGCCAAGCCCCAAAATCATCGTGATCAAAGACCAGTTCATAAAGCCTTTGGTGTCGCCATGCGCCATGAGAGTCTCGGCGCGATTCATCGAGAAAGACGAGATTAACAACACATTGGTGACGAACAGGCCGAAGAGCTGGGCCAGCTCGGGGCGGGTGAGGCCGAGCAAGTTGAATCGTGCTACACCCAAACCGAGGAAGACGAACGCGTCGGAGAGCAAAAACAGCCACAAGCCAAGGCGGTCGGTGCCGGTCTTGTAGGCGTAGCTCTCGTGACCAGCACCGTGGTCGTCGTCGTTGAGACTGCCGATGTGCATGTAGTAGTAGAGCACCAGCGCCGCCTTGACAATGGCCACCACGATTAAGAGCGGGGTGTTATTAACAGCAACCGCAATGAAGTACTCCAAGAGAGTCAGCGCACCGAGGAAGACGAAGATGATTACGCCCTGCCCGAGCGCGGAGGATTTATCTTGTGTGTGATGCATTGGGTGCTTCCTATTTCTTCTTCGGAGTTATGAATTCGATATATTTCGAGCCGGCCAAACCGTAATCATACGGCTCGCCCACCACTTCAAAAGGCACATCGTAGTTGTGAGCGGGCATCGGCGAAACAACCTGCCATTCGGGCGAGCGCGAGTTCCACAAGTTGCCTGTGGCGGGTTCGCCGCGCTTGATGCTGATGACCAGATTGTAGAAGAAAATCAGAATCGAGAGCGCGATCAGGAAGCCTGAGATGGTCAGCACGAGGTGCATGTTGTCAAAACCCAATGCGGGGTCATAGTCCGCGATGCGGCGGCGCATGCCGAGCAGACCGATGCGCATCATGCCAAAGGACAGGGTCAGGAAGGCAGGCGTCATCAGCCAGAAATGAATCTTGCCGAGAGTCTCATTCATGCGCTTGCCCGTGGCTTTGGGGAACCAGAAATAAAGCGCCGCAAAGAACGGGAAGACGAATCCGCCGAAGAGTGTGTCGTGGAAGTGACCGACGACGTAGTAGGTGTCATGCAAGTGCAAGTCCACAGAGACGGTGGCGTTGGGCGGACCAGTGATGCCGCCCAAGAGGAAGACGACGATCGCACCGAGCACAAAGAGCATCGGCGTGGGGGTGTCAATCTTGCCGCCCCAAATGGTGGCGACCCACGAGAAGAATTTCACGCCAGTGGGGATGGCCACCAACAAAGTGCTGTACATGAAAGGCACACGAAGGTATTCGTTCATGCCGGAGGTGAACATGTGATGCGCCCAAACCACAAAGCCAACGAGAGCGATGGCCAGCGACGACATGGCGATCCACTTGTAACCGAAGAGCGGCTTGCGCGCAAAAACGGGCAACAACTCTGAGACAATGCCCAAGCCGGGCAGAATGAAGACATACACCGCCGGATGCGAATAGAACCAGAATAGGTGCTGGAACAAAACCGGATTGCCGCCCTTATCCGGGTCGAAGAAGCCCATGTGCAGTACGCGTTGGAAAGCAACCAACTGAAAGGAGAGGCCGATCAACTGAGTGGCGGTGAGCGCAATGAGCGACGTGGCAATCGAAGCCCAGACGAAGATTGGCATGCGGAAGGCGGTCATGCCCTTGGCGCGCATGCGCAGGGTGGTGGCGATCAAATTGAGCGAGCCGAGGATGGACGACCAACCTGCGGTGAAAACGCCGAGGAAGAACATGTCGATTCCCAGTGGCGCTTTCGCCGAAAGAGGGGGATAGCCCGTCCAGCCAGTGTCGAAGCCGCCGAGAATGAGAGCGGAGACCAGCAGAATTGCGGCGGGCGGCGCGACCCAAAACGAGAAGGCGTTCAAACGCGGGAAGGCCATGTCATGTGCGCCGATGAGCAGGGGCACGAGGTAGTTCATCATAGCGGCCACGCCCAGTAAAATGGAGACGATCATGATCATGCCGTGCAGACTCATCAACGAGTTATACAGTTGCAAACCGTTCTGCTCGAAGAGGCGAAACTCCAGCGTTAGAAACTGCAGACGTGAGGCGGCCAGCTCTGTACGGAAAATCAGGGCGAAGGTGCCGCCGATGACGAGCAAAGCCAGCGCGGTGACGGTGTATTGAATACCAATGACCTTATGGTCCAACGAGGGGCCAAAATATTTTTCGATACCGGGTTTGTCTTCGTGATGTTCAGGCGTATCAATGCCACGAGCCCATTGATACCAATCGTCCATCACGCCGTGATACCAGACAAAACACAGCACACCCATCAGTCCGCCGAAGAGCCAGGCCGGTTCTCTAAAGAAGAACTGGGTGTCAAACAAGGGCATGGGGCTAAAAACAGTAGGCAAGGCAATGGGCAACAGCCAGCGCATGAGGGTAACAAATAGCGCGCCGCCCACAGTGCCAATCAACTGCCAAACAAAGCCCTTGGTGATGGTCTAATATCCAACAATGCCATAAAAGAAGGCTATGACGCCGAACATCAACGCCAGCCAACCGGCGAGGGGCGCAGTGTAGGCTAGTTTGATAGGGAGGCTAAAATTTAGTTGATAGCGGGTCAGAAAATCTGCGCCCAGACCGAGCACATACCCAGCCAGTGCGCCCAAAAGCAAGAGGCCGAGCGCGCGCCCAAATGATCTATTATTTTTCATGCGAGTCACCTCTACTTATTTCAGCGTCTTGATAAACGCGATGATGTCGTTGATTTGGTCCGCGCTCAACGTGTTGGCGAACGTCTGCGGCATGTTGGGGGTAAAGCCATGCACAATCCTAGCCAATGGATTCAGAATGGATTCGATAAGATAGGCCTCGTCAACGACCACACTGGAGCCATCTTGCAAAGTTTCGGTCTTTCCAAACAAACCAAGCCAAACCGGTGCGGCCACGCCCGACAGCTGGGTGGAGGTGATTGAGTGGCAACCCAGGCAATAGGTGGCGGCGAGAATTCTGCCGCGCCCTTCGGGGGTTTTGGAGGCTTCAATGGCGATGGCCTGTTGCTCCAGCGCCCACTCCTCGAAGTCGGCGGTCTCTTCAACAAGCACATCGTCTTCCATATAAGAGTGGGATATGCCGCATAGTTCCGCGCAACGGACTCTGTATGCGCCGAGGCGATCGGGCGTGATCAATAATTCGGTAACCCGACCCGGCACAAGGTCCTGTTTGACGCGGAATTCGGGCACCCAGAAAGAGTGGATGACATCCGTGGATTCCATCAGCAGGCGAATCTGGCGGTTGATGGGCAAATGCAAAACGTCGCTCGAAAAGCCGTAGTCGGGGTATTCGAAAGTCCAGTTCCATTGTACGGCATGCACGCGGATGACCATCGCATTGGGGTCGAGGCGACGCACTTCACCGAGGCTGTACGCGCCCATGTAGGCGAAGGCGAAGACGGCGAAGAGCGGCAAGACCGTCCACGCGATTTCGAGATTGTAGTTGCCCTCAAAATGCTGGCCTTCGCCCGTTTCGCCCTTGCGACGATGAAAGACCACCAACGCGTAACTCATGGGGGCCACGATCAACGCAAACAGAAAAGACATGGCCCTCATCTGCCAGTCCCACAGCCAGTCAATCGAAGTGGCTTGCGTGCTGGCATGCACGGGCATCAGCCCCAGGGAGGTGAGGCCCACATAAATTACGTAGGTCATTGCCGCTGTCAGAATGCTGACGATCACAAAATGTCGCATACGCTTTCTCCTAAAAGATTATGACGGGGTACCCCGCGAATTATTTTTTTGCGCGCCGCAGCCGATAACTGCCAACAGCGGACAAGTTTTACCCAATTATAACGGACGGAAATCAACCGCGCCTCAGTCCGCGCTCACATCGTCCCGATGCACTAACGGGAAAGCGGCCAGCACTTCGAGGCTGTGTTCTGCGGGACGGACCTTCTCGAACACATGCGAAATGTTGCCCGCCGAGTCTATCAAATAGGTGGTGCGCAGAACACCGTCGTAGGCTTTGCCAAACATTTCTTTGGCGCCCCAAGCCCCATATAACTCGCAGACTTCGTGACCCGCATCTGCCAATAAAGGGAAGGGCAATTGAAACTTCTTTTTAAATTTTACGTGCGACTCGGCAGAATCTGGGCTGACGCCTAAAATCGTGATGCCAGCCTTTTCATAAGCCGAATAATCGTCTCGAAAATTGCAGGCTTCTTTGGTGCAACCCGGCGTGTCGTCTGCGGGATAAAAATAAAGCACAACCGCTTTGCCGCGATAAGAGGAAAGACGGCGCTTGGTTCCGGTGTCATCAAGCAGTTCAAAATCGGGGGCGGGGATTCCGCTGGGAAGTGGCATTGATTTACTCCATCAGGATTTTTGCAGTGGCGATTATAACCGAGGTGAGCGGGCTGGGAAAAATTAGTGGCCGGTGAAAATGTTGCCGAGGACCGGCACTGCGCGGGGATTCAAATCCCCGACTAATAACTACCAAGTCCGCTGAAGCGGACTCGTCGTCCGCCAGCCGTCTTTTGCGCAGCACCCTTTAGGGCAGACGGCTTCCTCTCTGAGGCGGGGGATTCATCCCCCCGCCGTACATGGACGACCCCTCCACTCCCGCCAGCGAAGGCTTCGGCTTGATGTACTATTGCGATAGCACCCTTTAGGGCGGCGCGCGCTGGTACGATCCCTCTCTGGGACGCTCCCCGACACTTGCCTCCGGGGCCATGGTCGCCCAACCCGACAGCATCGTCCCCACGTCCACGCAAGGCACGCAGGCCTGGGACAGGTATGCTTATGTCAATGGGAATCCGGTCAAGTACTCGGACCCGACGGGACATAGCGTGGATTGCTGTATTGGGATGGGATGCGTCGGTAGTTGAACCAACCCGAATGACCCGACTCCTCCAGCAGATGATCCAGATGTTGTGGACGATGATGATGAGCTGGATTGTATGGGAGCGGATTTTTGGGAATGTAATTTTGACTGGGGCGTTTTGAGAAAAATGCTGGTAAGACCTGCGGTCGGGTTACAGACCCGTGCCGAGCAAGTAAATACCTTTGATCAACTGCGGGATTTTATTTTGCGGGAAAGGCATGTGTTATTCCGATTGATGATGTGAGAGAATTCTTTATGTAAATCAGCGCGATCGCATATCATCCCCGAATGGGGAGATTCCGCTGGAGCATTAAGGTCGACGAAAATAAGGCGCGGAGTGTATAAGGAAATGCCCACTTACGATTTCCCTTTTATGATCTGCCAGATCATAACAAATCCGCCGATTGCCCCGCCAATTGCCCCGCCAATTGCCCCGCCTAAGGTCCAGCCGATCGCCTCGCCGATTGCCCCGCCGATTGCCCCGCCGATTGCCAAGCCGATTGCCCCGCCGATTGCCCAAGCCAGAATTATCCAGAGCGTGCTATTCCAATCAGAAAGAATATGTTCAATGCGTAACGTGATTCCAATGACAAGCTCGCCGATTGCCCCGCCGATTGCCCCGCCACCTGCCAAGTTGATGTCGATTGCCCCGCCAATTGCCCAACCGATTGCCCAGGCCAGAGTGATCCAGAGCATGTTTTTCCAATCAGAAAGAACATGTTCAATGCGTAAGGTGATTGCAATAACAAGCCCGCCGATTGCCCCGCCGATTGCCAAGCCGATTGGCCAGCCGATGTCCCAGCCGATTGCATCGACGAAAGCCCAGCCGATTGCCCAGCCGATTGCCCCGCCAATTGCCCAGCCCAGCGTTATCCAGACTATGGCGATCCATTTTGGAATAGAAATTGGTTTAGGGGTATCTGGTAAATCTGTCTGCACCCATTTCATGCCATCATGACGATACCATAATTCGGTCTCATAGCCCATCATCCACCAACTTCCTTGCTCATCCCGTATCATCAGGTCTTCAAGTTGTGCCTTGAATTTAGCATTAGTCAATGTCCCTGCTTCAAACTGAGCTTTGAGTTGTTTGAATCTTTTCTCTGCTTGCTTGATATCCATAATCCATCTCCGATATACTATTATACTATTTTGGCAAATCCTTAGGTTTTCCGCGCAAAGTAATTTCCTCAGGCATCGATTTTGGCTTTGATGATTTTATATCTTCAGGGAAAGATGCGGGCTTAGTATATTGAAATATTGGCGGTTCTTGTTCAGTTTTAGCTTTTTTATCAAATTGCTTTTCTTTGGCGAGACGTTCAACTTCAATCTTTGCTCTTGTACTGCGCTCTTCTTCCACTTTTTGAGCCGCGAGTCGTTTTACCTCATCCTTAGCCTTTTGTTCTTCATCTTCCTTTTGCTCAGCCAACAATCGCTCAGCCTCTTGTTTGGCTTTTCGTTCAGTTTCTATTTTTTCTGCACGCAGTCGCTTTGCTTCCATCTTTGCTTTTGCAACGCGTTCTTCTTCAGCCTTTTGTTTAGCCAATAATCTTCCGGCCTCTTCTTGAGCTCTTCGTTCTACTTCCAGTTTTTCAGCCGTCAGAAGCTCTTCTTCGGCTCTTAGTAATGCAAGACGTTCTGATTCCCCCCTTGATTTTCGTTCATCCTCTGCCTGGCGAATAGATTCCAGCACTTGCGTTGCCAGTTGTTCTACACGGCGGGTTGTGTTTTCATCTGTAGCAACCTTCTCCAGCGCTTCGCGGGCTGAACGCGCCAGTCCAATATTCTTGCCTCTAAGAATCTTTTCTAATTTTTGCACTGCCGCTTCACGCACATAGGGACGAGTATCTTCGATTTCGCTGATAAGATCGTCGGGTAAATCTACAGGCTTGATATTTTCAATACGCGTACTTTGGCGCAGGACAATTTCTCCTTGTTGCCTGCTAGAAAATTTTGACGGGGTTTGCTTCGGGGTGGCGATCCTTACCTTCTCATAAGCATAATCATATAACTCATCAACTGTGACACGCCCGTCGCTGTCCAAATCCGCTTCGCCTTCCAGGCCTTCCACCAGATAGTGAGTAAATAAGGAATTGTCGGTTTCGCCAATAACCTTATCGCCTTCCCATGCGAATTGGGTCGAGTCGCTGGCGGTCAGGATGATGCGACCATAGCCGCTCTCAAAAGCGGAAGCGGTTCCGATACTGACACCCGTCGCGGCTTTTGTGCCTTGTGCAACAGCGCCACTATTGCAACAATCCAGAATTAATACTTGCCGCCTCGAACGGCTTTGATCCATCGCCTCACGAATGTAATCCGATTTAATTGCAGTAGATCTTAAGCGGGAACGAATTGTATTCTTGACAGCCAAATATAATGAGCCAAGTTCGTCACGAACACCGTGCCCTGAAAAATACAGAACAAGCAAATCATCGGGCTTCTTCTGGTCGAAAAATTCATCAATCCCTTCGTTCACGGCGGCTGATAATTGATTCAATAAAATATTGACACTATCAAACGCGCCAATCTCCTGATCTTTAAGGACACGCGCGAAATCTTCCGTATCCTTGCCAGGCGCGGTGAGTTGCGCCAGACCTGGGTCGGTGTATTCCGTGTTGCCAATGATCAGGGCGAACTTTCCACTCATTTTTTCTTCTTCCCCTTTTCAAGTGATGCAAGCAGTTTTTGTAATTCTTCTGGTGAGCCTTCGAACTCAATCCCCTTGCCTTTGAATTTCACGGTGCGTCCCTGTCCGCGCATGACCCAAGCTTGTACCAGTGCAATAATGCCTGGTGCAACGGCGGGCAAAACTTCAAGAGCCAGCATTCCAATTGTCACTACATCCCCAGCTTTGGTGCCAGCAGGCGCAATGTCCGACTTCACACGTTCAACTGATTCGACATGACTCTCGTTTAACTCTTTCCACAGATTCGTAGTCATCCGCTCAATATCCTCATCGGTTGTGTATTCAGCCAGGATTTCGAGTTCGAGTTTGATTGAGTCTTCTGTTGTCATTTAGGGCTCCACGTGTGCTGATCTAGCTGTCTTTATTAAGAGGCATTCCAATTATAGGCTAAAATCTACTTGTTTCAATACTTAATTTCTTGTTTAGCTATCAGAGAAAGAATAAAATCTCAACTTTACATCCTCGCCCTGGTTATCCTCTTCGCGATTGACTCCGCTGGCGCATGGTCTCTGACCTGCGTCAATCCATGACCAAAGGTCTCAGTTCCTCTCCCTCCCCAACCCCTCATACACCCTCACCAACTTCTTCTGCGCTTCGTGCCAGGTGAACTTCGTCAGCGCGCGCTCGTCACCGCCGGGGATTAAAATCCCCGGCTAAGCACTACCAAGTCCGCTAAAGCGGACTCCTGTGCTGAGGGCGGGGACCATGGTCCCCGTTCGTACATGGACGATTGCGTAGCATCAACACCGGGGAGCGATGGCTTTGAGCTGATGAGTTGCTGAAGGAACGTGATTTGCCGTATAATTGGTTGGAGAGGAACGAACACAAATGCCAGAGATAAGCCGCTTTTTTGGGATTGTCATTTTCATGTACTTCGACGAACACAACCCGCCACATTTTCACGTCCGATACAATGAAGAGCGCGCGGTTGTATCAATTAATGAACTCAAGGTAACACAAGGCAAACTTTCAAAACGCGCGTTGGCCCTGGTCTTAGAATGGGCAAACGAACATCGCGAAGATTTAATCGGCAACTGGAATAGCCTGCAAACCACAGGCGAGTTTTCCAAGATTGCTCCGCTGGAATAGGAGGCACTATGGTTTGGGTTGTAGACGTGAAGTACATAAAAGATTATCAAATCTGGCTTCGCTTCAACGACGCCACCGAAAAGGTTATTGATTTCAAAGAGAAAATACTCTCTGAAAAACGGCCCATCTTCACACCGCTCAAGGATATTGAATACTTTAAAATGGTTTCTCTAAATCGCGAAAGCGACACTATCCAGTGGCCCAACGGCGTAGACATTGCCCCCGAAACGCTGTACAGTTTTTAGATTATCAAGTTTCCGGGCAGTCCCGCGCGCACAATCTCCAGTCTCTGGTCACTAATCTCTAATCACTATTCTCTATTCTCTATTCTCTATTCTTTTCTCTCCCCTCCCCCAACCCCTCATACACCCGCACCAACTTCTTCTGCGCCTCGTGCCAGGTGAACTTCGTCAGCGCGCGCGCGGATGCAGACTCAGCCAACTTTTGCGACAACTCAAAATCATTCAGCAAGGCCAGCGTCTGCCGCGCCAGGTCGTCGGGGTCGGACGGCGAGAAGAGCAGGCCGTCCACGTCTTCGCGCACCAACTCGCGCACGATGGGCATATTCGACGCCAGCAATGGCCGTCCCGCCGCCATGTATTCGAGCACCTTAATCGGGCAGGCGCCCTGCGTCACATTGCGGTCGTTCAGTCCCAGCGGCGCCACGCAGAGGTCCGAGGATGCAATCAGCGCGGGCACTTCGTGATGCGCCACCGCCGGCTCGATGCTGACGTGTTCCTCGAGTCCCAATTTGCGAATCTGCTTCGCCAATATTTTTCGCTGACGTGACCGTCCGCGCCCCACAATTTGGAGGTGTATCGGTTGCTGTGCGAGAATCTTCGGCATCGCTTTGATGACGACGTCCAGTCCCTGCCAATCGGCCAGCGTGCCGAGGTACAACAGGACGGGCACGCGCCCCGTCCGCGCTGGTAGCGGGCTGGGCGAAAAATCTGAGGGGCTGACTCCGTTCGGGATGACGGTCACCCGCTCACGGCGGACGCCGAGCGAGGCCAGGTAGTCGCGAGTCACCCGCGAGGGACAGATGATTCCGTCGGCGCTGTGCAGAGTCGCCAATTCCTGTTCTTTTATTTTTGCAATCAGCTCGTGTTCGGTTTCGGGGTAATGATATTTCAGCTCCACCGAGGCGAGGCCGTTGACCTCAAACAGAGTCTTGTATCCATATTTTTTTTTGTTCTGCACAATGTGCAGGCCGTCCCAGATATTTCGAAAGTGGACAACGTCATATTTTTCGTTGAGCGCCAGATGCGCGGCCACCGCCTGGCCGAAATGAATCGCCCGCGACAAAAAGTTTTGCGACAAATCCTGCGCGATGCGCGTCACCTGCGCGCCTTCGAGCATCTCCTCTGCGGGATGCACTCCGTCGTTCGGCGTGAACAAGTGGACGGTATAATTGGCGGCGACCAGCCCGCGCAGATTGTGCAAAATATGTGTCGAGGCCCCCTTCGGGCTGGGCACAATGTCGAAGGCAGTGTAGAGGACTCTTTTCATAGCGAAGATTATAAACTGAACACAAAGAAACCCAGCGAACTTTTTCACCGCGAAGCGGAGGAAGAACACGAAGGCAAATTAATGTCGCGAAGGACACCCTTCGCGTAACTCGAAAAAACTTCGCGCCCTTCGCGGTCTTCGCGGTGAAGATTTAGAAATGAACAAGGCATCCGATGGCAAACAAAGGCTTCTTCATTATTACCGACATCTCCGGCTACACAGAATATCTCACCGGCTCCGAGCTGGACCACGCCAACGAGATTCTGCAAAGCCTGTTCGACGCGCAACTGAAAGCGGTGAAGCATCCCTTCATTCTTTCAGGCTTTCGCGGCGATGCCATTTTCATGTACGTGCCTGAAACCAATTTCGTGCAGGCGCAAAGCATGCTCGAAGCAATCGAAAATTTCTACATCATCTTCGCTGACGTTTTGCAACAGATGCAATACAACACCACCTGCAAATGCCGCGCCTGCAAGAACATGAGCCTGCTCGATTTAAAACTCTGCGTCCATTACGGCGAATATCTGATTCAAAAACTGGCCGACCGCGAAGAACTGCTCGGCGCAGATGTGATCGTGCCGCACCGCATGTTGAAAAATCACGTCATCGAAAAAACCGGCATCCAGGCCTACGCGCTGTTTAGCGAGATCGCCGCTGAAAAATTATCGCTGACCGAATATTGCGAGTCGCAGTTCGTGCGACATTCCGAAACCTACGAACATCTCGGCGAAGTAAAAATGTGCGTGCTCGACTTGCGCACCGCGCTCGAACGCGAACGCAACAAACGCAGATTCTTCGTCCGCCGTGAAGACGCCTGGATTCAATGGGAAGGTGACCTGCCCTATCCGCCCGCGCTGATCTGGGAGTTCCTGACCAACCCCGAACTCGAAGCGGGCTTCTTGCAATACGATAATGTCGTCCGCGAAGATTTTCTCGGCGGCCGCGTGCGCGAAGATGCCGTCTTACACTGCGCACATGGCGACCTGCATGTGGTCAACAAAATTATCGATTGGAAACCGTTTGAATATTACAGCATGGACGCGAACGTCAACAGCATGATCTTTTACAAGCAGACCCGTCAGTTAATTCCGATCGAGAACGGCACACACGTTCAAACTTTCCTCGGCCAGCCGCGCGATGCCGTCCCCGACGAAACACGTTTGTACGTCGAGTCCGAAATCCAGCGAGCCTGGGCAAATCTCGGCCCCTTCATTGAAAAAACCATCGCCGAGGGCAAGGTCACTTTTAAATACGATGCCATTGACGCCGTGCCAAAGTCCGCGCACAATTAGCCGCCGGAGAACCAGCCCATGAATTCTCAAGATGTTATTTTCTACGCCATTTTCTTTGTTGGTTTTTGCATCTTTCCAATCGTGCTGATATTTTTTGTTTTCCGCGCCTTTCGACGCGCGCAGACTCCAACGGCGGCGAATAAATCCGTTTCGGTTCAGACCAAGCCTGTAGCGGGCTCGCCCGTTAAGGGCGCGGTCAGCCCCGTCAGCGTGTCGCCACAAATCGTTGCGGGAGCGGGGTCCGCCGTTACGCCCATCTATCTAAATTTCAGCAACAAGCCTGCCGCGATTATTCAAAGCATGAACGCGCTGACGGCGCAAGCCAAAGCGGGCAACACCGCGCGCACACGCTGGAGCCGCGGACCGCGCATTTTGTTCTGGCTCGGCTTGGGACTGATTCTATTTGAAGGCCTGATGTTTCTGCTCGGGTACACGCCCTCGTGCGCTTTCGTCACTGGCGGAATTGTGTTGTGGGTCATTGCGCTTTTCTTTGGGAGCAGATTACGCCGCGCGCAAGTGCAGGCCTTCCCCAAAGAATTTGGCGAGTTCGAAGATATCGTGCACACCCTGCGCGATGACCTGCGCCCCGACAGCGGCTTCCTCGGCAATTTAGATTTAACCGGCGCGCGCCAAGCGACGAAAGTTGCGCGCGAAGCAAAAGACACGGCCAATCGCACCACGCAATATTTCCGCGACCAGTGGTTGAACTTAAAAGCAAAACTCTACGACGGAAATGTTTTGCGCGTTTCGGCCATTCAAAGAATCAAAGAGCGCAAGGGCTATTACGGGCGCGGACGAGTCAGCGGCAAATCCAAATGGAAGCCCGCAAAATTCAAAGGCTCATATCAGGAATTGAAAGTGCGCATCGTGGTTAATCCCGACGTATACAAGATTGTGCCCAGCAAAGAAATGGCGCACGGCAAAAAGTTCGGCGAGTACACCATTGAAAGTGTGGATAGCGCAGACGGCATCATCACCGTCCTGGCGAATAGCGGCAACGAAAACATTGCCTCCGAAAGTATTTTGAGCGTGCTCAAGTCTGCTTATGGCATGTTGCAATTGAAGAAGGCATGATTATGGAGTCGGCCCGCTCGCTGGCCGACATGCGGGAGCAAGCTCCCGCATTCCAAAACAAAGCATCACGAAAGGTTACATCAATGAAACTCCGTTCAATCACCACCATCCTCCTGGCCGTCATCATGATTGCGCTCGTCATGGGCGTCTCGTATTTTTTTGCCAGCAATGGCTCCGCCGCCGCCGAGAAGTATTCGAGCGAATCGTTGTGGAGTCAATCTTACTCCGCCGCCGAAAGCATGAAGATCATCGACGTCACCGGCGACGGCACCGCAGACCTGTTCATTCAGAACTCCACCAACGTCAGCGTGTATGACGGACTCGGAAATGAGCAGGCCAGCATTGGCATCGGCTCCGGCAAGACCACCCTCGGCGACGTGAACGCCGACGGCGTGGAAGACATCATCGTCTACGATTCATCGAACCCCAATGTAAATATCATTAGCCGCGGAACGACCACGCAGGAATTTTACGTTCCCGGGCTGGGCACGCCCTCGCGCAATGCGCTGATGAAATTTGTGTCTGGGCCCCAAATCATTCTCGGCGACACCAGCGGCAATTTAATCAGCGTCAACCCTGACGGGATTATTTTATGGCAGAATTCTGTCGGCTCCGAAGAATTCCGCGGCATGGACGACGCCCGCGTAAACGGAAAAATTTATCTGGCCGTGGCCTCGCATAGCGGCAATCTGGCAGTCTTAGGCGCGGACGGCACGGCGCTGTGGACTGCCGTCACTGAACAGTTGCGCCGCATGCGCGCCTACGACCTCTTCGGCGACGGCACGAGCGAAATCCTTTCGGGCGGCGAATATGGCGAGTTTGTCATCTGGAACGCGGCGACTGGCGAGCGCATATTTACCAAGTCACTCGGGCAGGCCATCTCTGAAATCCGCAGTGCCGAAATCAACGGCGACCCCGCCTCCATCGAGATTATCGTCGGCGGCAAAGACGGCGGCGTGTGGGCCTTCGACGCCAGCGGAAATGAACTGTGGTCACGTTCGGTAGCGGACAAGGTCACCGAGATCGTCGGCGTGGACTTTGACGACGACGGCGCGCAGGAAATTGTCATCGGCGACGAGACCGGCGCGGTGAATGTTTTCTCGTCCGCAGGCGCACGCTCGAAGTTGACAGACCTAGGAAACGAGATCACCAGGATAGATGAAGGCCGGCTCAACGGTGAGCGCGTGCTGGCTGTCTCCAGCCTGTCTGAGTTGCAGGTACACAAGGTCATCTACAGCGCCCTGCCGGGTTTTGAAAACACGCCTCTGCTCGTCGGTTTAATTGTCAGCCTCGCCATTTTGGGCGTCGCCTGGGTCCTGGCTACCCTGCCGCCCAAACCGCAAATGAAAGTTTCGATTCAAGACAAGAGTCGCGAAAGCCTCGAAGCCGAGCGGCGCATGTTGAAAGAATCCATCGCCGACGTGGAACGCCTGCGCAAAGCCGGCGAAGTCACTGGCGGCGCGTATCTGGCGCGCCTCAAACAACTGCGCGGCGACCTCGCCGAAAACGAAACCGCCTTCAAAACGCAGGGCTTCCCCATCAAAGTGGAAACCTTCGCCTGCCCCAACTGCGGCGGCACCCTCGAACTCGGCATGGACAAATGCGAGTACTGTGGGCATGTGATTTTGACATAACCGCCGAATCAATCACATCAGTAGGGACGCAGCAATGCTGCGTCCCTACTTTTTATCAACAACGCATCAACGCGGACCGTGAAGCGGGCTTGCCCAAACGATGCTTGATTCTCCACCCAAACCCACATGCTATAATCACGGCGTTTTGCAAACCAAAGCGCGACATCGGAGGATTTTTTGGAACCCCTTAACTTTATCAACGGCCAATGGCAAAAAGGCCACAGCGGACAATCTTTTGACACGCTCAACCCCGCAAACGAGTCTATCATCGCCAGCATCGTCGCCGCAGACGTGACGGATGTGGAGGCCGCTGTCCAAGCCGCCAAAGATGCCTTCAACCCCTGGCGGCTGACCCCCGCTCCTCTGCGCGGTGAATTGCTTTTTCGTGTGGCTGAAATTTTGCGCGAGCGCAAAGAAGAACTCGCACAACTTTTAACTAAAGACATGGGCAAGGTCATCGCCGAGGCGCGCGGAGATGTGCAAGAGGCGATTGACATGGCCTACTTCATGGGCGGCGAAGGACGTCGTCTGCTCGGTTACACTGCGCCTGTGGAGATGCACAATAAATTCGGCATGGCCGTGCGCGACCCATCCGGCGTCGTCGGCATCATCACGCCGTGGAATTTTCCCATCGCTGTGCCCTCGTGGAAAATTTTCCCCGCGCTCGTGGCGGGCAACACCCTCGTCTGGAAGCCCTCGCCAGAGACGCCCGCGATTTCTGCGGCCTTTGTTAAAGTGTTTGAAGATGCGGGCATTCCGAAAGGCGTATTCAATTTGATTCTCGCCCCGGGTGCGGACGTGGGCCGCGCACTCGTCTCGCACCCCGATGTGCGCGTGATTTCGTTCACTGGCTCCACCGCCACGGGACGCGCCATTGCTCAAGATGCCGCGCGACTCAATAAAAAAGTCTCGCTCGAAATGGGCGGCAAAAATGCCATCATCGTCATGGAAGATGCGAATCTCGAACTCGTCAGCGACGCGACGCTTTGGTCCGCCTTCGGCACAAGCGGACAGCGTTGCACGGCCGCGAGTCGCTTAATTGTGCAAAAAGGCGTGGCGGGCAAGTTGAAAGAATCTTTGCTGGCGCGCACCAAGCAACTTAAACTCGGTGACGGACTCAACGCCAAGACAGACGTTGGGCCGGTGATCAACAAAGTGGCACAAGAGCGCATCCACGGATTCGTGCAGGCTGGCAAGAAAGAGGGCGCTCGAGCCCTCGTCGGCGCGGAGATGACCGCCGTAGACGGCAAAGGATTCTTCTACGAGCCGACTCTCTTCGACGGCGTCCTCCCAGGGTCCATGCTCGAGCGTGATGAAATTTTCGGGCCGGTGCTTTCGATCATCGAGTTCAACACGCTCGAAGAGGCGATTGAAATTAATAATCATTCGCAGTACGGACTCTCCACTTCGATCTTCACCCAAGATGTGAACCGCGCCTTCACCGCCATGCGCGACATCGCCAGCGGACTGGTCTACATCAACCACGGCACCACCGGCGCGGAGATTCAATTTCCATTCGGCGGCGTGCGCGGCACGGGCAATGGCCATCGCGAGGCCGGTCAGGCCGCGCTCGAAGTGTTCACCGAGTGGAAATCCATTTATGTGGATTACTCCGGCAAGCTCCAGCGCGCGCAGATCGATAATCGCGAGGAATAATCTTTTCCGTAGGGGCGCAGCAATGCTGCGCCCCTACGGTTGGTCATCCAAAATCTCATGACGAAAAAGAATTTTTATCTCCTGTGCGCAATTCTCGGCTTCATCATCCCCTGGAGCGTTGTAATTTCCGGCATCACAACGCAGGCGCCGCTCACGCACATGTTCCGCATTCTCTTTGCCAACACCTATAGCGGCGCGTTCACGGCAGACTTGATGTTTTCGCTTTTCGTCTTTTGGGTGTTTGTGTTTAACGAGACGCGCAGGCTGGGCATGAAAAACGCATGGACCTACATGCTCTCCTCTGCCTTCCTCGGCCTCGCGTTCACATTTCCACTGTTCCTATTTTTCCGCGAACGGGAAATAAAGTAGGGGCGCAGCAATGCTGCGCCCCTACCACGATGCCATGTCTCTCCACTGGGAAGCCACCTTCGCCATCGCCATGGAACTGCGCCGCCAACACGCGGACGTGGACATCGAGGCCGTGTCGCTAAAACAAATTCTGGATTGGACTCTCGCGCTCCCTGAATTCGACGACGATCCAGCGCTAGTGAACGATGATATTTTGTACGCGATCTATCAGGATTGGTTTGAAGAAAATTTACAATAAATGGATGTAGGGGCACGGCGTCGCCGTGCCCCTACAAATCAGAAAAAAAATTGGAAACCAAATGACAAACAATATCACGCAAGAAAATATTCTCGCCGCGCTGAGCAAGGTGCAGGAACCCGATTTACATCAAGACCTGGTCACGCTCAACATGGTGCGCGACATTGAGATCGCGGACGGCAACGTGTCGTTTATGATCATGCTGACGACTCCGGCGTGCCCGTTTCGGGCGCGGATCGAGCGCGAGGCCAAAGAGGCGGTGATGACCATTGCTGGCGTCAAATCCGTCGAAGTGAAAATGGACTCGGACGTGCCCAATGACGGGCGCGCGCGCGGTCTCGTCAACATGCCGATTCGCAACGCCATCGCGGTCGGGTCGGGCAAGGGCGGCGTTGGAAAATCTACTGTCGCGGTTAATCTCGCCGTGTCGCTGGCGATGAGCGGCGCGCGCGTCGGCCTGATGGACGCCGACATTTACGGCCCCAACGTGCCGACGATGATGGGCATCGAAAAACTACCGCCGCCCGTTGGCAAAAAAATGATTCCGGCCGAGGCGCATGGCGTGAAAGTTATTTCGATGGGACTGTTGGTCAAGCCCGGCCAACCGCTGATCTGGCGCGGCCCGATGCTCAACTCCGCCATCCGTCAATTTTTGAGCGACGTCGAATGGGGCGAGCTGGATTATTTAATCGTCGACCTCCCGCCCGGAACGGGTGACGCTTCGTTGAGCCTCGCCCAGTCCCTGCCGTTGAGCGGCGCGGTCGTCGTCACTTTGCCGCAACTCGTCTCGCTCGAAGATGCCAGCCGCGGACTCGAAATGTTTCGCAAGTTGGAAGTGCCACTGCTCGGCGTCGTCGAAAATATGTCCTATCTCGAATTACCCGACGGCACGCGCATGGACATTTTCGGCAGCGGAGGCGGCGCTCGACTCGCGGCGGCGGCGGGTGTGCCCTACCTGGGCGGCGCGCCCATCGACCAGAACGTGCGCATCGGCGGCGACACGGGCCAGCCCATCGTCGTCTCGTTCCCCGATTCGCCCGTGGCCAAAGCCCTGACCGAGATCGCGCAAAAAATTGCTGCGCAGGTGAGCGTCAATGCGTTGAGTGGTGGCAAGCCGATGGAAATTAATATTGTTGGTTAGGTGTTTAACGTAA
>VFKQ01000012.1 GCA_009885445.1 Anaerolineaceae bacterium
GGGTCCGCTCGCGCTGGCGGATTTGATCGGGCTGGATGTGGTGTTGTTCATCATGGAGATTCTGCAACGCGATTTGGGCGAAGATAAATATCGTCCCGCGTATTTGTTGCGCAAGATGGTGGACGCGGGCCATTTGGGACGCAAGACGGGCAGAGGGTTTTATCGATATTAATTTGACGTAGGGGCGCAACATTGTTGCGCCCCATGTGAATAACGGTGCCGGACATGGCAAATAATCCACATCCAAAATACGACCCGCAAATACATCACCGCAGATCAACCCGCTTGCACGGCTACGATTATTCGCAGGCGGGCGTTTATTTTGTAACCATCGTCACACAGGGACGTACGTCTTTGTTTGGTGAAGTGATTGACCGGGAAATGATTTTGAATGAATTAGGCAAAATTGCGGACGAGTGTTGGCACGCTATTCCCGAACATTTTTCGTTTGTCGAATTGGGTGTGCATGTGATTATGCCGAATCATGCGCATGGGATTATTGCGATTCGCGATGTGGTTGATGGTAACGATAAGGGACGCAGCAGTGCTGCGTCCCTACGAAAACAATGCGCACAAAATAAATGTCAAACCCGGTTCGTTGGGTGCAATTGTGCGTTCATATAAATCCGCCGTATCCTATCGAATCAATAAGGAACACAATTTGAAAAGTATCTGGCAGGCAAACTACTACGAGCACATTGTTCGCAACGCCGGAGATGCAAATCGTATTCATCTTTATATCGAATCCAACCCTGCTCAATGGGCGACTGACAATGAAAATCCAAATGCGAAAGCTGACCACTGAATGTTGAAAGCTTCTTACGACTACATAATCATCGGCTCCGGCTTCGGCGGCTCGGTCTCTGCGATGCGGCTCAGCGAGAAGGGCTACTCGGTGCTCGTGCTCGAGAAGGGCAAGCGCTACGCAGACGCGGACTTTGCCAAAACGAACTGGCAGTTTTGGAAATATCTGTGGCTTCCGGCTGTCCGCGCGCATGGGATTCTCCAAGTCAGCGTTTTGAAGGGACTGATGGTCTTTCACGGCGTGGGCGTGGGCGGCGGAAGTCTTGGGTATGCCAACGTGCTCGAAGTGCCCGCGCCTGAAACGCTGGCAACGCCCGCATGGAATCAACCGTTTGCCTGGGGCGAGGTCTTGCTTCCGCATTTTGTGACGGCGCAGAAAATGCTCGGCGTGGCGCGCAACCCCAAACTGTGGAAAGCGGACGAAGTCCTGCGCGAAATGGCCGAAGCGCGCGACATGGGCTGGTCATTTCGCTCGACGGAGGTGGGCGTCTACTTTGGCGAACCCGGCCAGAGCGCGGACGATCCGTTCTTCGGCGGGGCTGGACCGGCCCGCGCGGGGTGCATCCAATGTGGCGCGTGCATGGTCGGATGCCGTCATAATGCAAAAAATACTTTGCCCAAAAATTATTTGTACTTCGCCGAAAAAAATGGTGCGCAAGTTTTGGCCGAAACCGAAGTGACCGATGTGCGCCCCGTGGACGGCGGCTACGAAGTGACGTATCGCAGTTCCACGTCGCCGATAAAAATTTCGCGCAAGGTGCGCGCGAAGCATGTTATTTTTTCTGCGGGTGTGATGGGCACGATGAAACTTTTGTTGAACTTGCGCGATGTGAAAAAATCATTGCCGAAAATTTCGTCGAAGCTGGGCACGTTGGTGCGCACGAATTCTGAAGCCCTGCTCGGCTCGCTGGCGCGCACGGACGCGGTGAATTATTCTGAAGGAATTTCAATCACGTCCATTTACAATCAGGATGCAATCACGCGCGTGGAGCCGGTGCGCTACCCGGCGGGTTCGAGCCTGATGCGTTATCTGGCCGCGCCGTTGTTGGATACTTCAGTGAATGTGCCGAAACGGATTTTGAAATTCATCGGCTGGATTTTTTCGCACCCCATTGATTTTGCAAAAGCGATGTTCTTCGGCGGCTGGGCGCGCAACTCGACGATTCTGCTGGTGATGCAGAGCACGGATAATCGCATGCGCCTGCGCGCGGGACGCAGTGTTTACACATTTTTTCGGCACGGCATGCTTGCAGAAAGAGAACCCGGCTATGAGATTAAAGCCGAAGTGCCCGGCTCGCACGAGTTGGCTCGCGAGTTTGCGCGTAAGACGAACGGCATCGCGCTCGGCTCGCTGGGTGAAAATTTATTGGGCCTGCCGACGACGGCGCACATCCTCGGCGGCGCGCCGATGGGACGGGATGCCGAAGAGGGCGTGGTGAACGAGAATTTTGAAATCCATAATTATCCCGGGCTGTTTATTGTGGACGGTTCGATCGTACCCGCCAACCTGGGAGTCAATCCGTCGTTGACCATCACGGCGCTGGCGGAATATGCGATGAGCAAGGTGAATAAAAAAATCTAAACACAAAGGACACGAAGTACACGAAGGAATCCGAATGGATTTCCTTTGTGACACTTTGTGCCCTTCGTGGTAAAAAGGAATTATGCAAAACTTCAACCTCTCCCGCAACTACGCAACACAACTTGACTTCCAAGACGAACTCGCCTCCTTCCGCGAGCAATTCGTCATTGACGACCCCGACCTGCTTTACATGGACGGCAACTCGCTGGGCCGCCTCAGCAAAGCGTCGCAAACGCGCGTGCGCGAAGTGCTCGATGACGAATGGGGCCGCGACTTGATCAACGGCTGGAATAAAAATGGCTGGTGGGACGCGCCGCTTCGCATCGGCGAAAAAATCGCGGCGCTCGTTGGCGCGGCGCAGGGGCAGGTGCTCGTCAGCGACCAGACCTCCGTCAACTTATTTAAACTGGCCGCCTCGGCGCTTGCGTTGCGCGCGGGGCGCAAACAAATCGTCAGCGACGCGTATAATTTTCCCTCCGATCTTTATGTTTTGCAAGGCCTCGCGAATTTGCTTTCTCCCTCCCCCCTTCAGGGGGAGGGCCGGGTAGGGGGTCGGGCTTACGAACTCGTCACTTTTGGTTCGCGTGACGGCATCACGCCCGACCTCGACGAACTCGAGTCACTCATCACCGAAGACACCGCGCTGGTTGAACTTTCACACGTCACTTTCAAAAGCGGCTACCTCTTCGACATGCAAAAAATCACCGAGATGGTGCATCGCAAAGGCGCTCTCGTGTTGTGGGACTTGTGCCACTCCATCGGCGCTACCCCCGTCGCGCTTGACGATTGCAACGCCGACTTCGCCATCGGTTGCACCTACAAATATCTCAACGGCGGCCCCGGCGCGCCCGCCATGTTATACGTCAACAAAAAACATCAGGCCGACGCCTCCTCGCCCATCTGGGGTTGGTGGGGACAAAGCGACCCGTTCGCCTTCAATGTGGATTATCAACCCGCCGACGGAGTCGCCCGTTTTGCGACTGGCACTGCGCCGATGCTTTCACTGCTCGCGATGGAGTCCGCGCTCGGGCCCGCGCTCGAAGCGGGTTTGCCCCGCTTGCGCTCCAAGAGTCTTCAGCTGAGTGAATATTTAATTCGTCTCAGCGACGAGATTCTCGCCCCGCTCGGGTTCTCGCTCGGCTCGCCGCGCGATGCCACTGTCCGCGGCTCGCACGTCAGCTTGCGCCACGCGGACGCGTACCGCATCAATCGCGCGCTGATCGAGGAGATGAAAGTCATCCCCGATTTCCGCGCACCCGACAACATTCGTTTGGGGCTGGCTCCGCTCTATACAACTTTTGCAGAAGTGTGGGAAACTGTGGAGCGTATGAGGATTGTGATGGTTGAAAAGCGTTATGAGAAATATTCCGGTCAGCGTTTGAAGGTGACGTAACACCTGTCATTGCGAGGAGCCGCGAGCCTTAAACGGCGAGTGTGGCGACGAAGCAATCTCCGGTTCAACGCGGGGATTGCTTCGGGCGGGGTCTCGATACAGGCGAGAAGAGCACTCGCCCTACTCGACCACCAGCCCTCGCAACACTTGCACCTGGCGCAAGTGCAGGTGTGACAGGACTTAAAAAAGGAGCACAACATGGACTCAAAACCCGATAGCATTCACGTCAGCGCGATTGTGCGCGAGGAGATTCGCGCCACGCATGCAGATTTATTCGTCACGGTGCGCGGATCGTCGCTGGTCAGTGGCAATGAGGCGCTGAAGAAAGCCAAAGAGGTCAGCGCGTTCGTCGACGAGCTAACCCGCTTCGGGCTGGGGCAGGAGCGCGTCCACTTGCAGGGCGTGCAGGTCGAGACGTCGAGCGGAGTCCTGTTGAAGTCGTCGAGCGCGATTTATCGTCTGCGCATCCGCTGTGAAAGCGTGGACCAAATTCCGGCGCTGTTGGATATTATCGCGACGCAGAAAAACGCGGCGCTCGAACGCATGGACTGGAAGTATGACGAGGAGCCGCTGCGCGCGCGTGGGCTGGACGCGGCGATTGAGTCGGCGAAGATGAAGGCTGAAAAAATTGCGGCGGCGCTGGGCGTGAAATTGCTGGGCGTGTATCAGTTCAATGAAAATACGTTTGACGAGGAAGCGCAGATGTTTCAGCCGCAAATGATGAAGACCATGCGCGGTGGCGCGGAAAGCGACGCGCCGAGTTTGGGCATGGATATTCAACACAGCAAGACAGTGCAGGTGAATGTGGATGTTGAGTATCGGGTGTCGGGATTTTAGAATACTTTTAACACGAAGGACACAAAGGGCACAAAGGAAATCAAGTGAAAATTTTATTTAGCGATGAAAATGTGATCGTGGTTGATAAACCTGCGGGGTTGTCTGTGTTGATTGAGGGCTGGGACAAGGACGCGACGTTTCTGGTGAAGCAACTCGAAGCCGAGTTTGGCAAGCCCTGGGTCGTGCATCGGCTGGACAAAGTGACCAGCGGGGTGATGGTCTTCGCACGGACAGCCGAAGCGCATCGCGACTTGAGCATGCAATTTGAAAATCATCAGGTCGAAAAAATTTATCACGCCATCGTGAACGGAATTCCAAAATGGGACGAACACACCGCGCGTCATTCACTGACGGCGAACGTGGGCCGCAGTCATCGCACCGTGCTGGATGATCGCGCCGGCAAACGCTCGGTGACGAATTTTCGCGTGCTCGAGCGTTTCGGCAGGACGTTGCATGCAACGTCCCTACAGGCCATCCCCGAAACGGGACGCACGCATCAGGTGCGTGTGCATGCCGCTTTGTTGGGTCATCCCTTGCTCGGCGACAAACTGTACGGCGCGCCGCCCACCGAATTAATCGCGCGCCCGGCATTGCATGCGCTGTCGCTGGCGTTTACACATCCGTCCACGCGTGAGATGCTGAGTTTTCGCGCGGAGTATGCGGAAGATTTTGAGTCTGTGATAACGAGGATGAGGGATTAGTGCTTTAAACACGAAGGACACAAAGGGCACAAAGGAAAGAGCAAGGAAAAGCAAACAAGTTGTCAGACAACTTAACCTACGATTGCTCTACGCTTTCCTTAAAGAATTCAAAAAGCGCTTGACAAACGATTCAAATGTCTGTAAACTGCAAACAGTAAGTTCAACCGGTGAGGCGGAAACAGGGGCCAACCGGAAAAATAACAAATGTAAAAAATTGAATACGAAAAGAGGGTTGTGCCACGAAAAC
>VFKQ01000184.1 GCA_009885445.1 Anaerolineaceae bacterium
CCTCGAAGGCGGCACAGTTTGCGTGCAAACCGGCACCACCACCGAACTCAACCTTGCTGACGTGATGGCCTCCTTGGGAGTTACCTACGAGCCTGCCGTATTTGAAGACGCCGATTCGACCTTCGCCGCCTACGCTGAAGGACGTTGCGACGCAGTCACCACGGATAAATCCGGGCTGGTCTCGCGCCGCACCGTTTTGGCTGACCCGTCCGCGCACGTCATCCTGGATGTGACCATGTCCCGCGAACCGCTCGGACCCATGGTCCGCCATGGTGATGATCAGTGGTTCGACATCGCGCAATGGACAGTCTTCGCCATGATCGCCGGCGAGGAATTTGGCATCACCTCCGCCAATGTGGATGACATCAAAGCCAGCGCCACGGCTCCCGAAGTCAAACGTCTGCTCGGCCTCGAAGGCGACATGGGCTTGAAACTCGGCCTGACCAATGATTGGGCCTACAACATCCTCAAACTTGTCGGCAACTACGAGGAAGTCTACAACCGCAACCTCGGACCCGACACAGCCACCTACATCCCGCGCGGCTTGAACAACCTGTACACGAATGGCGGCCTGCACTACGCTCCGCCCGTTCGCTAACCAACTCATTTAACAAAGATGGAGGGCGGGGAGTTTCTCCCCGCCCTCCATCTTAATTTGGAGTCTGGCTCATGCAACGCGACGAGAAACACAAAGCCACCATCCCATTCTGGCGCGACGAACGCGCCCGCAATATTCTTGGGCAGATCGCATTCATCCTTGCGATTCTTTTTATTGGCTCGCTCGTCTACCAAAACATGAAAACGGGGCTAGCCAAACAGGGCATCACATTAAGTTACGCATTCTTTCAAGGCATCGCCGGCTTCGACATTTCCGAAACCGTTTTTCCCTACGACCGAAATTCCACGTATTGGCAGGCTTATCTCGTTGGCCTGGCGAACACATTATCCGTCAGCATTGTCGGGGTTATTTTTGCAACCATGCTCGGCATCATTCTCGGCATTGCGCGCCTCTCCACCAACTTTGTCATTAATCGCATCGCCGCTTTTTATCTCGAACTCTTTCGCAATCTTTCACTGCTTGTATTTTTGATTTTCTGGTATTTGGGAGTCTTCCTTAAACTTCCGCGAGTCAAGGATGTCATCACCTGGCCCGCGGATATTCTGTTGACGAATCGCGGCATCGGCATCCCGTGGGGAATCCCAACCGCCTCTTTCCCCGCTTTTGGCGGGTTCCTGCTCCTCGGCCTGATTCTAGCCCTGGGCGTTTTCTTCGCCCTGCGCACCTACAGTCGACGCACTGGCCGCGCGCCTCTGACTTTTTTGTGGTCTGTGTTGACCCTCATCACTGTTGCACTGCTTGGGTGGATCATCCTTCCCGAAAAACCGCTCCTGCTCGATCTGCCTTTTGTGAAAGGGTTGAATCTCTCGGGTGGAAAAATCCTCAGCCCTGAATTCATGGCGCTGACTTCCGGACTCATTCTCTATACCTCGGCGTTCATTGGCGAAGTTGTGCGCGCGGGCATCCTGTCCGTTTCCAAGGGACAGGTGGAGGCTTCGCGCGCGCTGGGATTAAATGGCTTTCAAACTTTGCGCCTGATCGTATTCCCGCAGGCCTTGCGCGTTATCATCCCGCCGCTCACCAGTCAATATCTCAACCTGATCAAGAATTCCTCGCTTGCCATTGCAGTCGGCTACCCGGATGTTTTCTACGTCTCAAACACGATTCTGAATCAGACGGGGCGCGCAGTGGAAATGATCGCGCTGGTGATGGGCACATATCTCGTTTTCAGTCTGCTCACCTCTGCGTTGATGAACTGGTACAACCAGCGCATAAAACTTGTGGAGCGATAAGTTGACACAGATGGATTCCACTCTGCCC
>VFKQ01000063.1 GCA_009885445.1 Anaerolineaceae bacterium
CCGCTGGTTGGTTCTACATATAACCCCTGCCGCGCCAAGGCGTCACGCCCCGCCATGATCGCGTCTTCGGGCACCGCAATCCAACGTCCGCCACTTTCAGCAACCGCCCGCCTCACCGCCTCACTTCTCAGCGGATTTGCGACTCGCACACCCTCCGCCACCGTCCGACCTTCATCTTTCATCCCTTCGACACCTTCGGCAGGGCGACGCTTTCCTTCTTCATCTTTTGCAAGCGGACTGCACGCCTCAGCCTGCACGCCCACGATACGCGTCGCCTCGTCCCGCGCCCGAGGCGGGTTCAGCGACAAGAAGCCTCTCCACGCCCCGAGCAAAAGCCCGCCCTGCCCCGCAGGCAGAATCAGCGCCGACGGCATGCCTCCCAACTGCTCAACGATTTCATGCGCGATGGTTGAGTAACCCGCGAGTGTGAAAGGCATGTGCGCATGGCTCGCATACACCGCACCTGACTCTGTCTCCTTTTGCGCGGCCAGCGACGCGTTGATACGCGGCCCGTCCACGCTGACAAGTTCCGCGCCATATGCTTTAATCTGTGCGAGCTTTGGCCCAGACGCAGTGGACGGCACGAACACTTTTGCGCGAATCCCTGCGCGCGCGGCATACGCCGCAAACGACGCGCCTGCATTGCCGGACGAATCTTCCACGGCCTCGGTCACTCCGCGCGAGACCAGGAACGAAATCAGCGCCGCAGTGCCGCGGTCTTTGAACGAGCCAGTTGGGTTTTGATATTCACATTTGAACCAAACATCGCGCCCGAAAACTTTTGCGCGCACGAGCGGCGTGTGTCCCTCGCCGAGCGACACGGCCTCTGAAACCGGCCACCCGCTTTCCCGTAAGTGCATCGGGACGATGTGGGCGCGGGACGAAGCGGCGGGCTGAGTTGAGTCGAATGAGTAGTCGAATAATCCGCCACAGTTTGTGCAAACGTGCGGCGCACCTGTTGATGGGTAAGGCGATTTACATTGGGTGCAGGCGACATCCATTTTATTTTTTAGCCGCCGCTGACGGGGGGGAACATGGCCAGCTCGGCGCCGACCGGCAGGGGGGCCTCGTCGAAGGCGAACTCGCGGTTGATGGTGGCGATGACGCTTTTCATGGAGGCCGCGAGATTCGGGTGCTGGCTGGCGATTTGTTCTTTGAGCATTTGAACGGTGGAATTTTCGGGGAGGTCCAGCTCAATAAATTTTGCGCCGCCCGCGCGTTCACGCAATGTGGCGAAGAGGAGTATTTTTACGCGATGCATTTTGATTCTCCAATAAATCCTTCACAAATTATCTTGTAGTTGCGACTTCAGTCGCTTCTCTGCACGTAGACAACGACTAAAGTCGTTACTACGCATCAAGTTAACGAAATTATTTTTCCGGCAGTTCGTAAAACACTAACAATGTGCTTCCGTATTTTCTTTCATCGAACTTTATCAAATTTTGCAATTCCAAATCTTTATATTCGCGCGGCGCGATTTGAACTATCACCCAGGCGTCTTCGGTGAGCCAACTTGGATTTGCATCCAGTGCGAGCAGGGCCTTTTCCCAATGTTCTTTAAATTGCGGCGGGGCGATGTAGATGTTTTGAAATTTTCTGTCGGCGGTGGCCGCAATGGCCGCGAACGCATCCGCACGGCGGACTTCGGCGCGCTCGGCCAGTTTGCACGTTTCCAAATTTGCGCGGATGGTTTCGATGGGTTCGCGATTCAAATCGGTGAAGCGCACGAAGCTCGCGCCGCGACTGAGCGCCTCGATGCCCACTGCGCCGGTGCCGCCGAACACGTCCCACCAGGTGGAGTTGTTTATGTCGGCGGCGAGGATGTTGAACAGCGCCTCTTTGACGCGGTCCGTGATGGGACGGGTTGTGTCGCCCTCGACAGATTTGAGTCGACGGCCTTTGGCGGTGCCGGAGATGACGCGTAAGTTTGACATTTATGGAATCTGCCTGACGTAACAGAACGTCGCACCGACGCGAGCGACCTCAACGAGGACGGGCGCATCTTTGAATGTCTTACGGTCTTCGTTCGAGCGCGTGTTGACCAGCACGAGGTCGCCGCTTTGTATTTGATTCTGCTCCGTGCGCCAATCGCGGATGGTGATGAATGCGGGCGCGTAGGCCTGGGCGATGTAAGGCTCGCGTCGCACGAACAGGTTGAGGCGCCCGCTCGAGGCGGGGATGCGCTCGACCGCCTCCTTGTAGCAGGTCAGCCAGTAGTCGGTTTCAAAACGTCGAAACGCGCCGCCCGTCCCGCCGACGAGGGAGTTGTAGTAAGTATATTGATATGGATGCAACTGCACAAGCGCAAAAATACTTGGCGCGATCAGGGCCAGAATCAAGCCAGCGCGTAGCCAGTTGAAAGGGGCTATCTTGCTTATTATCCAATCCAAAGCGATGCCTGCAAAAATAAAAACCGGCGGAAGCATAAAAAGAAAATGACGGAAGCCGTCATACATGGCCGGGCGGCGGAGCAGGACGTAGGCGAGGGGAGTGAGGAACCAGAGGAGGGTGAGCCAGAGGTCGGTTTGGTAATTGGTAAGTGGTAATTGGTTACGAGCTTGGAAAGTTTTTACAGTGCGCGTAACGGCGACCATGCCTCCGATTACAAACAGCGGCCAAACGGGTTCGCTGAGGGTGATGATCAAAAACGTGGGCAGGTAGCGGAGGGGGAGTTCGTGTGTGTGATAGAGATCGCCATTGAAGAGGACCGTCAGCCCGGTGGGGTTATCGGACATGAAGCGGAAGACTTCAAAAAAATTGCGCAGTGGCGCTTCCCACAAGTAAGGCCAGGTGGCGAGGGAGATGAGGATGGTGAGGAGGGTGTAGAAAGAGAGAGCAGAGAGCAGAGAGTAGGGAGTAGGAAGTTTCTTGTATTGAGAGGCGGCGTAGAGGATGACGAGCACACCGGCCAATGGAGCGAGGATGCGGATCGAGGTGGCGATGCCTAAGAAGAAAGAGGAAAGAAGAAAGAGGGAGGGTGTGAAAAACTTTGTGTTGGATTTTGCGTTTTCTAAAATAAGTTTATCCACCATTTCGAAGCCGAAGAGGATTGCTCCGCTGAAAAAAACTAAAAACGGAATATCTTTCGGATTGATGAAGGCGTGTCCCCACAACAAGGGTTGTGTTGAAAATAATGCCACCGCGCCGAATGCCGCGCAGGGACTCATCCAGCGCAGACACAGACGATAAACAAAATATGTGCCCAGCAAAAATGTGAGGAAGTTGACCAAATGCCATGCGGACGGTTCGTCCACGCCGAGCGCGATCAGCGCATAAACCGGTTCGCGCGCCAAAAGCAAATAGGCCGGCCCGCGATTCTTGTGGTCATCACCGCTCGGGCCGTAGGATTTGTTCAAGTCAAAGTTGGGATCAAACCAATTGGAGGGTGTGTATGCATACCCGAGCGCGTCGCCGTAGCCGTAGAACAGCGGCTCATCCCACGAGAGTCCGTAGTCGCGGAAGGTGAACAGGCCGACGAGCAATTGTATGCAAAGCAAGATTGCAAAAGGCAGGTGCGCGCGGCGTTGGGTCATCGCGCTGGATTATAAGAGATAAATTGTGGGTGACGTAAACCCCGAATTGCATCAAGGAAAATGTCACTATGGGGAGCATCGTTGCATCAGGGAAAATGTTACTTTCCGATAGGCAGAAAAGCCTGTCGGAGGAGCCACATGATGAGCCTGAAAAGCAAGCGCGAATTGTTAGAAATGGTGCGACCCAGATACCTGAAAGCGAGCAAGGTTGAAAAGCGGAAGATTTTGGATGAGTTCACTTGTGCGACTGGGTATGATCGGAAACATGCGATTCGGGTGCTGAAAAAGAAAAGGCAAGTTCAAAAGCCCTTTAATAGAAAAAGCAAAGGCTACCCCGCCGTGTACCGTGGCGAAACGGTGCAGGCGTTGGAGCAGATTTGGGAGATTTGTGGACGCATTTGCTCCAAGCGTCTGCAACCCTTTCTGCCCGAAGCGATTAAGGTGCTGGAACGTTGTCAGGAAATTGAGCTTGCGCCAGAGGTCAAAGAGCGGCTCCTGAAAATCAGTTCGGCCAGCATAGACCGTTGCCTGCGCCCAGTGCGGAGCAAGTCGCCGCGCGGCTTGAGCACTACCAAACCCGGGAGCCTGCTCAAAAAGTCCATCGCGGTACGCACCTTTACGCCTTGGAGCGAAGAACAGCCTGGGTTCATGGAAATTGACTTGGTGGCACACTGTGGGAACACCACACAAGGGCAATACTTGAACACTTTGACCTGTACCGACCTGGCCACAGGCTGGACCGACATCGGCGGCCTATCCCATCGTTCCCAGGAAGCTGTCTGTCAGGCCATTCAACTCATGCGCCAAAGACTGCCTTTTCCTTTACTCGGTATCGATTCGGATAATGGCAGTGAGTTCATCAACGATTTACTCTACCGCTATTGCCTCGACCAGAAAATCACTTTTACGCGTTCGCGTCCCTACAAGAAAAATGATCAGGCGCATGTCGAACAGAAAAACTGGTCTGTAGTGCGTCATACCGTTGGCTATCACCGCTGGGAGACCGATCAGCAGTTGGCTCTTTTGGAAGACACTTATGCGGACCTGCGTCCCTACGTCAACTGCTTTCAACCTTCTGTCAAACTGATTGCCAAAGAACGCATTGGCAATCAGACCATCAAACGGTATGATCCAGCCAAGACCCCTTACCAGCGTGTTCTCGAACGTGAAGACATTTCTTTGCCAGCCAAGGCGCGGCTCACCAATCTGTACGTCCAACTCAATCCCGCCGAACTGCGCCGCCGCATTGACCAGAAAATCGACCAACTCTGGAAACTTTCTCGGTGACATTTCTTCTTGATGCAACGTTACCACCATAGTGACATTTTATTGTGATGCATTACGGTCCGCAGAGACCGTTTTCATTCGACCCCTCTTCCGTCTCCCCCAACCCTAAAGGGCGCTACTCAGGGGGGAGACGCTAGACCAGCGCACAACAAGCGCCCTTCCCACATCGTCCCCGTAGCGGGATTAGGGAAGCGCCGTGCTGAGCCTGTCGAAGCGGGCGGGGGATAAGTCGCTGTACCTGTTCTACCCGAGACGGCTTTCGATTAACCTGTGATATAAATCGCGGCATGACCCAACAAGGCTTCTTGATTATTTCTGATATTACCGGCTATTCCAAGTACGTCAACGAGTCGGAACTCGAACACGCCCGCGACAGCCTGACCGCTCTGTTGAATCTATTGATTCAGCACACACAGTCTCCTTTGGTTATATCCAAGTTGGAAGGCGACGCTGTTTTTTCGTATGCGCCAGCAGGCGGTTTTTTGCAGGGACAAAGCCTGCTGGATATGATCGAAACCACATATGCGTCCTTCCGCAAGGCGCTGGAACTGATGGTGCTCAATAC
>VFKQ01000100.1 GCA_009885445.1 Anaerolineaceae bacterium
ATCCACGTCTTTGGGGCGCTGGTATAAGCCTAGTTTGAGCCTGTTTCCCCCCTTCCACCGCTCTCGGCGGTGAAAATCCGAGCTGTGGACCGGGCGCGGACTTCTGTATTTCGGTTTTTCGACAGTCTCGTTAGCCCGTCCCTTGCAAAATGAAAACCTGTAATAAAAATTGAAATTCCAGAAAAGGTACTTCTTGTAGAAAAGACAGACGCAGAATCTTTTGGGCGTGAAATTCTTGTTTTGGCGGCTATTAAGTTATTTGAAATTGGCAGGCTTTCCTCTGGACGCGCATCTGAACTTGCAGGAATGTCCAGAATTGAATTCTTGCTTAATTTGAATCGGTATAAGGTTTTCCCTTTTGCCACTGAACTTGACGATTTAGAAAATGCACATGCCTAAAACCATCCGCAATACTTCCGCATTACTTACCTTTATCGAATCGGCGCAATAAATTTGCTTCCGAAGATGTTCGATGAGGTTTGGACAGCCGAATCTGTCAAGAATAAATTACTAGCAGGACACAGCAAAGGATACGCTGTTCCATTTTCTCGTCCTCCGAAGGGGATATTTTAGCTTTGCGCTAACATTGGGAATTTAGCTATATCTGTCGATCGCACTTCAGTAGGACGCCACAATGAGGGGTGCATAATTATTTAATTTCGCCATAATTTTCTGGACGCACGCCAACACATCCCCTGCCAAAACGGACGCGGCGCTTCCGACCGCGCCCAAAGCGGCCAGCCCGGCCCGCGCATGGATCCACGCCCCAGCGACGGCAGACTCGAACGCGTCGAGTCCCTGCGCGCGCAAGCCGACGATTAATCCGGCGAGCACGTCGCCCGTGCCAGCGCGAGCCAGCGCGGGAGTCGCGACGGGGAGGATGGCGATGCGTCCATCCGGCGCGGCGATGACGGTGAACGCGCCTTTGAGCACGACGACATGTCCCCACTGCGCGGAGAATTTTTTGGCAATCGCTTCGCGGTCATTTTGAATTTCGTCTTTCGATAAACCTGTCAGCGCGGACATCTCTCCGGCATGCGGAGTCAAAATTGAAAGCGGCGGAAGTTTTTTGTGCCAGTCAGGAATCTGCGCGAGCAAGCGCAATCCGTCGGCGTCTACAACAAGGGGCGGTAATTTTAGTTCGAGCAATTTTGCAAAAAAATCGCGCGTGGTTTCTTTTGTGCCGAGTCCCGGGCCGATCAACATAGACGTGACACGTTGAAGATTTTGCGCCACGAGAATCGCGGCGGCGCGTTCGACGAATCCGTTTTCGTGCGGGAGGGTCAACCACGTCGCTTCGGGGAGATGCGCGGCCAGCGCGGCGTGAAGCGGAACGGGCGCGGCCAGCGTGACGAGTCCCGCGCCGACGCGATATGCGGCTGTGGCCGCGAGCAGTGCCGCGCCAGAATATTGCAGCGAGCCAGCGATGATGAGCGCGGTGCCGAATGTCCCTTTGTGAGCGTCGAGAGGACGTGGCGGCAGATGGCGGGCAACCCACTCGCGGTGCGGTGCGAAGCGCGTGATTTGAGTCCACAGCGGCAGGTCGATGGGGAGTCCGATGTCTGCGATTTCAATGTCGCCCACAAATTCAAAGGAGGGTAATTTTAAAAGTCCTTGTTTGATGGCGGCCATGCACAAAGTTAAATCGGCGCGCAGGCAATCGGGGGCGGTTGCGCCGCTGTCGCAGTCCACGCCGGAGGGGCAATCGACGGCGAGCACAAAAATTTTTGAGTCGATTACTTTGAGCGCGGCGAGCACGCGCGCCATCTCGGGTTTGAGTGGAAGTTTTGCGCCGGTGCCGAGCAGGCCGTCGAGCAAAATATTTGCGGAGCCAACAAAGGCGCTTAGCGAATAAAAATTGTCGTCGGCTTCGCTAGAAATTATTTCGCCGCCCGCTTGAATTAAATTTTGAATCAATTCGTCGTTGAGTTTGCGGCGCGCGTAATACGCGCAATATGCGCGCGTACGCCAACCCGCGCGGGCGAGGTGCGTGAGCGCCACGAGCGTGTCGCCGCCGTTGTTGCCCGAGCCAACGAGGCCGAGCGCTTCGCTCCAGCCAGAATCAAAACGCAGGACACGCTCGGCCAATGCGCGTCCTGCGTTTTCCATCATTTGCAAATAGGTCAGGCCATGCGCGTCGGCCTGCGCTTCAATCGCTTTCATTTCGGCAGTCGAAACAATTTTCATCGCGCCTCACTTTCAGCCGACGAAGGTCGGCTTTGCAAATGTTGCGGCGACTTGAGTCGCCCATGCCCACTACAAAGATTCAAAATCTGACGGATTGCCCAACACTTGACTCGTCACCGACGAGTCGATTCTTTTGACCAAACCGATCAGCACCGCGCCGGTGCCGACCTCGACGAAGTGACGGATGCCGCCGCGAATCATGGCTTGCACTGATTCGGTCCAGCGCACGCGCGATTGCATTTGCGCGCGGATGTCGGCACGTAAATCGTCAGCGGAGGTCAGCGCCGAGGCGGCCACGTTACCCACCACGGGCGCGGACGGGTCGCGCATGGGCGCTGAGTCAACTGCGGCGTTCCAGTCTGCTTGAATGGAGTTCATTAAAGTCGAATGCGCCGCGATGGACACAGCCAGCGGCAAGGCGCGTTTTGCGCCAGCAGACTTGGCCAGTTCGAGGGCGCGTTCGACGGCGGGCTTCGCGCCGGAGATGACCACCTGCCCCGGGCAATTGTCGTTGGCAATTTGCACGGTTTCGCCTTCACGACTCGCTTCGGCGCAAACTTTGTCGAGGCCCGCGATGTCGAGGCCGAGGATGGCGGCCATGCTCCCGGGCGCGAGGTTGCCAGCGCGCTTCATCAACTCGCCGCGCGTGCGCACGAGGCGCAGTCCGTCGGCAAATGTCAACGCGCCGGATGCGGCCAGAGCGGATAACTCGCCGAGGGAATGTCCGGCCAGCGAGGCCGGGCGAAGGTCGGCGTGAAGATGCGTGAGGGTGCGCCAGGCCGCCATTGAGTGGACGTACAGCGCGGGCTGGGTGTTGATCGTCTCGTTGAGGGTTTCAGCGGGGCCGTCCCACATGATTTTTGAGAGGGCGAAGCCGAGGAGTTCGTCTGCTTCGGCGAAGGTTTGGCGGGCGATGTCGTGCGCGGCGGCAAGGTCGCGGCCCATGCCGAGGGTTTGCGAACCCTGGCCGGGGAAGATGAAGGCGCTGGTTTTGAAGTCGAATGTCACTGAAGCTCCTTATGCTGGGCGGCTAAAGCCGCGCCAACGATTACAAAGTCCACCTTCGTGGACTGGCCTTCAGCCGACGAAGGTCGGCTTTGCAATGGTTGTGGCGATTTTTGCGAAGCATCCCTTTGGGACAATCGCCATCGCCAACCATTTAAACACAAACGAGCCGTGATGGTCACGGCTCGTTTGTCTGTTACGCGGTATTCTTTTGCTTTTTGACGGCAATTACTTCGCGGCCCTTGTAGTGGCCGCAGTTGGCGCAGACCGTGTGCGGCAGGCGCATCGAACCGCAGTTCGAGCAGGCCACGATATTGCGCGCTTGCAAAGCGTCATGCGCGCGGCGTCGGTCGCGGCGGCCTTTGGAGTGTTTGCGTTTGGGTTGTGGGGTCATTCCGTTCTCCTTATTGACATGCAACCGCCGAGCGCGAGGCCCGGCGTGTTTTCGAGACGAGTGCGCAGATTATAAGCGGGCAGGGGCGATTGCGTCAAGATGAAAACGCATTTCTACAATAGACCTCTTGCGTAAGTTCTTTTTTGCCACGGATTTCACAGATTTTCACGGATTCATTTAAAAATCAGTGGCAATCCGTGTAATCTGTGGCTTTCGCGCCTTCGTATATTTGCGTAATTCGCGTTAAAAATTCCCCGACTTTGCAATAGCCAAGACATTTCTACTTTGCCTTAACAACCTTAACCGTTGTACAATCGTTCTCATGGAAATCCAGATCGCGGCCGCAAAAGTAAATCAATATGGACTGCCCGAAAGCGGTGACACGTTCGAGGTGGTTGAGCGCCCCAACGGCGGACTCTCCGTCGTGCTGGCGGACGGTCAACGCGGCGGCAAGGCCATCTCGCAGATGGTCGTGCGCAAGGTCATCGGTCTGCTGGCCGAAGGCGTGCGTGACGGCGCCGCCGCGCGCGCCGCCTCGGATGCGCTATTCACCGAGAAGCAGGGCAAAGCCTCCTGCACGCTCAACATCGCTTCATTAGATTTGATGACCAACACCATTGTGCTGACGCGCAACAATCCCACGCCCCTAGCCATTTGTCGCGGCGGAATCGTGGATTATATTTCCAGCCCCAGCGAACCTTTGGGCCTGGCACGTGATATACGTCCGCTGATCAACGAGACCCTGCTCGAAGCAGACCTGATGATCGTGCTTTTCACCGACGGCCTAACCCATGCCGGCACGCGTCGCGGCCAGCCCATGGAAGTGTCCATGCTCATCCAATCCATGCTCGATGAGCAAGACCCATCCCCGCAGGCCATCGCCGACGAACTGCTCGCGCACGCCGTCAGCCTCGACGAGGGCCGTCCCGCCGACGACATCAGCGTGGTGGTCATCAAGGTCGCGCCGCGCACCGGCGACTTGGTTCGCAGGTTAAACGTCCGTTTGCCGATTGAATAGCTGAAACCAAAATTGCTTCACCACAAAGGGCACAAAGTAACACGAAGGAAACCTTTGGTTTTAGCATTTTGCTTTTTGCTCTCCTTTCCCGAAGTACATCGGGACAATGTGTGACCCTTCGTGGACTTTGTGGTAAAAGATTTTGAAATTATTTCAATAGATAAATGCGAAAACGACTCAAACAAACCCTGCAACACTGGCGCGCCTCCTGGCGCGAAACCAAAATCCTCCTGCGCGAATTCGGCACGCCCCTGCTGTTATTCTTTTTTGTGATTCTGACCGGCGGCGCGCTATATTTCTACATCGCGCGCGGCACAAACGAATCCATCGAGACTCTGCCCGAAGCCATCTACCTCGTATTGACCCTGTCCTTTTTACAGGCCACTGGAAATTTCCCCAACCAGCCCGCCCTGCAAATTTTTTATTTCATCATGCCCATCGTCGGCCTCGGCGCACTCGCGCAGGGCCTCACCGATTTTGGCATCCAATTATTTAATCGCCGCCTGCGTAGCAGGGAATGGGAGATTGCCGTGGCATCCACACTCAACAAACATCACATCCTCGTCGGCCTCGGTCACCTCGGCTATCGCGTCGTCGAGCTTCTGCACAACATGGGCGAGCAAGTGGCCGTGGTGGAACTCGACCCCAAAGCCGATCTGGCCGCCGCCGTGCAAAAACTCAACGTGCCACTAATCAGCGGCGACTCGAGTCGCGACGGCACACTCAAAGACGCCGGCATCAAACGCGCCAAGTCCATAATTTTGTGCATTCAAAACGACGCGCTCAATTTAAAAACCGCGCTTAAGGCGCGCAGTCTTAACCCCAACATCAAAGTCATCATGCGCATCTTCGACGATGAATTCGCCGACGAACTGCACGACCAGTTTGGCTTCAACGCGCTCAGCGGCACCGCCATCGCCGCGCCCGCCTTCGCCGCCGCCGCCGCCGGCGCAGACATCACCAACCCGGTCAACATCGAAGGCGAATCGTTTAGCCTCGCAAAATTAACCATCGGGGCCAAATCCAAACTCGACGGAAAAACCGTGGGCCAGGTGGAAGACGGCTACGGCGTCAGCATCGTGCTCGTGCGCCACAACCACAACACAGAATTTCATCCCACCGACAGCACCCACTTGCACGGCGGCGATTTATTGGCCGTGCTCGGACGCCCCGACAAACTCAACGCCCTCGTCCACGCCAGCAAATAGGATTATCCCCTCGATGAAAAAATTCCGCGCCGCGTTTCTGATTATTTACCTGCTCGCCGCCTGCACAACGACTCAACCTCCGCCTCCGTCCGCGCCCACAGCGGGTAGCCCTGCCTCGGCCACATCCACGCCCGCGCCAATTACGCCCCCCGCAACAGACTCGTGGACCGACCTAAGCGCTTTCACGTCCGGCCTCGTTGAATCAACACGCCCAATCCTCAACGAAATGAGCGGCGCATCGGTCTATCACATCACGCTGACAATTGACGCCGACCTCGTGCACGTGGACGGACAGGAAACTGTCCACTACACCAACCGCGAAGACGCGCCGCTGACCGAGATTCAAATGCGCCTGTTCTCCAACACCCTCGGCGGACAGATGACGGTGGCTAATGTGGTGGTGGACGATGCTGAAGTTGAGACGGAATTGCAAATGAACGACAGCCTGCTTATCGTCTATTTAAATGAACCGCTGGCCGTTAGCGCGAGCGCGCTGATTTCAATGGACTTCGCCATCGAAGTTCCCACAGATGTGGAATTAAATTATGGCGTGCAGGCCTCTTACAACGGCGTGCTGACTCTCGCCCACGCCTACCCGATGATCGCTGTCTATAATGAAGAAGGCTGGAACGCCGAGATACCGCCGCAGTCGGGCGATGTCACTTTTGCAGACATGTCGTTTTTCTATGTCACCGTCACCGCGCCCGATGACGTGACGATTGTGGCCTCGGGGGAGGAGTCGGCTCCGGTTGTGGATGCCCGCTCACAGTCCGTGCTCGTGGCGGCGGGGCCAGCGCGCGATTTTTTTGTGGCGGCCAGTCGCGATTACGAAGTCATCTCCACAAGTGTGGGCGGGGTCACGATTAATAGTTATGCGCCGAAATCGAATCGCGAGGGCAGTCAGATTGCGTTGGATGTTGCCGCGCGCGCCATCGAAACATTTTCTGATTTGTTTACGCCGTATCCCTATTCTGAATTGGATATTGTTTCGACGCCGACGCTGGCGCTGGGCGTGGAGTATCCGGGCGCGGTGGCGATTGCAGACCGTTTATACACCGACGAGTATTACGCGGGCCGCACCGCTGATTTCCGCGAGTCAACGGTGGCGCACGAGGTGGGGCATCAATGGTTTTATAATTTGATCGGCAACGACCAACTAGACGAACCCTGGCTGGATGAGTCGCTGGCGCAGTTTGCCACGTGGGAATATTATCGCGTTAATTATGGAGCCAGTGCGGCGAACGGGTTTGAGTCTGGGTTGCGTTCACGCTGGAGCCGGGTAGAAAACAATCCCGTGGCGATTGCCCAACCGGTTGCCGCGTTTACTGGCTCTGAATATAGCGCCATCGTCTACGGGCGCGGACCACTTTTCTTTGGCGCACTGCGTACAGAGATTGGCGAAGAAAATTTTTCGGCCTTCATCAAAGAATACAGCCTAACATTTTCGTGGGGCATCGCCACCACCGAGGGCCTGCGCGCGCTGGCCGAGCAACATTGCGCTTGTGATTTGGGCGCGCTGTTTGATGAGTGGATTTATCCTTAGTTCTTAACTTCTTTTTGTACACGGATTTTCGCGGAAAAGGCCCATTTAAAAAACTCGTGCTTGTGTGCGCAATTCAAGCAGAACGCGAATATCGCGAATGTGCGAATTTTAAAGGATTTTTTTTCGCGTCACACCGTGCACTTGCGTCAGGTGCAAGTGTTCACAAATTCGCGCAATTCGCATTGAAAGTTTTTGGACTTTGGGAAAGCCATCAAACATTCAGAACCAAACCTACTCGCCCCTCTTCAATCCGAGTATAATCCCCCGTCGCCTGCGAAAGCGGGCATTTTTGTAAGCGGAGAAATCACTGCATGAGAAACATAACTTCACGGTTTATTTTTATTCTAGTGGTCGTGTTTGCCGCCCTGTGGGTAGACACGCACGATAGCCTGAAATTCACCAGCCCCATCAGCGGAGACGTGGTGTGGCGGCGAAATATCGCCCCAAAGCTCGGCCTCGACTTGCAAGGCGGCCTGCAGGTGGTGCTTGAAGCCGATGTGCCGGAGACGGTGGTCATTAGTAAGGACGAAATGGAAGTGGCCCGCCAAATTCTCGAGAAACGCACGAACGGACTGGGCGTGAACGAGAGCATTCTACAACTGGCTGGCGAGCGCCGCATTGTGGGCGAATTCCCCGGCGCCGATAACCCTGACGAAGTGGTGGCCTCGCTGGGCGAAACCGGCCTGCTCGAATTTGTGGACTTTGGGACAACCGGCTTGCCCGAAGGCACCATTGTGCAGACCGATCTCAATCGCGAAACCGGCACAGTGGCCCCCGAAACGGCTGCGACCAATGTCGCGCCCGTGCCTGGTGCCGCACCTACAGCAGAACCTGTGGTTCCTGAAACCACTGGAAAAATTTATCACACCGTGATGACCGGCGCAGAAATCGAAACTGCCGTTGTCACCGCAGACCCGATCACGGGCCAGATCGCCATTTCGTTTACGTTGACCCCCGAAGGCACCGATATTTTTGCCCAACACACCAGCACACACATTGGTCAAATCCTTGGCATTGTGCTGGATGGTGTGGTGATTTCTGCGCCAAGCATCGAGGGAGCCATCACCGGCGGCGAAGGACAAATCTCGGGTTCATACACTAGCGAGGCGGCCAACGCCCTGGCTGTGCAGTTGCGCTACGGCTCTCTGCCGATTCCCTTCAAGGTTGTACAGAGTCAGGCCGTGGGAGCCACTTTGGGCGAGGAGTCGGTGCGTAAGAGTCTGTTGGCTGGCGCAATCGGCCTGGGAGTCGTCATCCTGTTTATGCTCTTCTATTATCGTCTGCCGGGCGGCGTGGCGGATCTGGCGCTGATCGTTTATGCGCTCATCTCTTATGCACTGTTCAAATTTATTCCGATCACGCTGACCCTGCCCGGGTTGGCTGGATTCATTTTGAGTATCGGCATGGCCGTGGATGCGAACATCCTGATTTTTGAGCGCATGAAAGAAGAATTGCGCGGCGGCAAGACACTGCGGCAGGCCATTGATCTGGGCTGGAGCCGCGCCTGGCCTTCGATTCGCGACTCGAACATTTCGACGTTGATCACCTGTTTGATTCTGTTCACCTTTGGCAATAGTTTTGGCGCCAGCATGGTGAAGGGATTCTCGATCACACTGGCCTTGGGCGTGTTCACCAGTTTGTTTACAGCGCTGATCGTCACGCGCACCTTCCTGCACATCATTCTGGATAGAACCAACCTCGCCGAGCATCCGCGCTGGTTTGGTTTATAGGACGCAACATGAATATCATCAAAAATCGCTACTGGTACTTTCTTATCTCCCTGCTGGTAATTCTGCCGGGCCTTTACTTCATAGTGATTACGTGGAGAGACACCGGCGCGCCCTTGCGCCTGGGCATTGACTTCACCGGCGGCTCATTGCTGGAAGTGCAATTCGAAGGCCAGCGCCCTGCCCTTGCCGCTGTGCAGGAGATTTACGATGAGTTCTCCACAGACGCCCAGCCCATCGCGGATCCGCTCGTGCAATCACTGGGAACAAATTCGTACACCATCCGCTCGAAAAAAATGGACAACGATCTCAAGACCAAAATCGTGACCGAGATGGAAACACGTTTTGGCTCGCAGGTGACTCTGCTGAACTTCACCACCGTATCCGCTTCTGTTGGCGCGGAAGTGACAAGAGCGGCGGGAATGGCCATCGCCGCGGCCGCGCTGGCCATTCTGTTTTACATCTCATACGCCTTCCGCCGCGTAGAGCATGCCATCCGTTATGGCATCGCGGCCATCCTGGCCATGTTGCATGATGTGCTCGTAGTGCTGGGTGTGGAAGCCATGTTCGGGCACTTCTTCGGCTGGGACGCGGACGCGCTCTTTCTTACCGCCCTGCTGACCGTCATCGGCTTCTCCGTCCACGACTCGATCGTGGTGTTCGACCGCGTGCGCGAAAATTCCAGCGTCTATCGCCGCATCAGTTTCGAGGCGCTGGTCAACCACTCCATCGTGCAGACTCTTGACCGCTCGATCAACTCCCAACTCACGGTGATGTTCACACTCAGCGCGCTGGCCCTCTTCGGCGGCGAAAGCATCCGTCACTTTGTGATTATCCTGCTCATCGGCATTTTCAGCGGCACCTACTCTTCAATCTTCAACGCCGCGCCCATCCTCGTCGTGTGGGAAAATCGCGAGTGGCGCAATTGGTTTAGCAGAAAATCTGAAACCATCTAAAAAAGGCGCATCTGTTGAAGATGCGCCTCTTTTTTCTATGTGGTCGCGTCCGTCATTGCGAGGGCGTACCCGCCCGAAGCAATCTCAAGTTTTAACAGCGGATTGTTTCGTTGCCGCACTCGCCGTTTAAGGCTCGCGGCTCCTCGCAATGACAGATAAAATATGACCAACGACCTGCCCCTCCTCCTTCAAGGATTAATTCTCGGACTCTCCATCGCCGCCCCCGTCGGGCCGATCGGCGTCCTGTGCATGCGGCGCACACTCAGCGTGGGGCGGGTGGCCGGCTTCGTCAGCGGACTCGGCGCCGCAACCGCCGACACGCTCTACGGCGCAGTGGCCGCCTTCGGCCTCTCCGCGCTGACGAACGCACTCGTCAATCAAAGACTCGCGCTCAGTATTTTAGGAGGGTGTTTCCTCGCCTATCTCGGAATCAAAACTTTCTTCGCAGTCCCTGCAGAAAAAGCCGCCGCCGTCAACGCAAGCGGATTGCTCGGCATGTACTTCTCCACCCTGCTATTGACTCTCGCCAACCCGATGACGATTCTTTCGTTCGTTGCGATCTTCGCGGGTCTTCAATTAAACACCGGCCCCTCGTGGAGCGGACCCGCGACGCTCGTGCTGGGCGTCTTCCTCGGCTCCGCGCTGTGGTGGTTAAGCTTAAGCGGCATCGTCGGCCTGGCCCGCGAACGATTCACCCCCGCGTGGATGCGCTGGGTAAACCGAATCTCGGGGCTGGTCATCTTTGGGTTTGGGGTTATGATTTTGCTTGGGGCGTAACCAGTGGTCAGTAATCAGTATTTCACAAATGTGGTTTGTTCGCTCGGCGCTCGTGAAACCTGACATGCGTTGCACTACGACTACAAGGAGTGTCGAAGTGTCTCCACAAAAGTCTGGCGGACTCGCGTCATTGTCCGCGCAAAGGTTGCGATTAGAGAGTGTTTCTTAAGTGCAATTGACCACGGATAAACAGGGATGAAAAGGATTTAAGCGCATTTTGAAGGCTTGTTTTCATCAGGAATCCATTTTTATCCTTTTCATCTGTGGTGAAAAACGAGTTAAGAAATAGTCTCTTAGGGCTAACGCTATAGGGTGCTTCACAAAGACCCGCACGGAGCGCGTAGATTCGCCGTATAATTGTTTTACAAGGGAATGCGCAAAAATGCCCTACTGATTTTCGTTTTACGAAAATCAGTAAAGGTAATGCAAGGCAAATTTTCAAAACGCGCATTGGCTCTGGTATTGGAATGGGCAAACGAACATCGCGCTGATTTAATCAAAAACTGGAACAGCCTGCAAACCACAGGCGAGTATTCCAAAATCCATTTTAAAATATTCTTCCATCAACCTGCTGCACTTGCTACTTGAATCTGCGGAATAAAAAATCCTCCCTAATACGGGAGGAATAGTGTGCGCTGGAGAGGACTTGAACCTCCACGCCTTACGGCACACGCACCTCAAGCGTGCCTGTCTGCCAATTCCAGCACCAGCGCAAGCAGGTCAGTATTATAATCACCTTCAAATTTCTGTCAACCTTATTCACAACCGCTGCACAAAGAGCG